>JBEIFD010000210.1:0-6750 GCA_040382535.1 Merismopediaceae cyanobacterium | reverse complement strand
GAATCATTATCACGGCTCTATCTTTGACAGTAACTTTATTAAGGAGAGCTTCTAAAAACTCAAGATTGATCTCTCCCGCTACAGGCTTGACCGAACCGATCGCGGCGTATTGTTGTTTGAGAATGGTGCGGGCCTGTTCGGGGGACATGGCCTCAATTTTTCGTTTTGAAATTTTTCCGCTATTGTCTTTAACTTGGGCAACAAAGGTAGGCATGGATTTTTTTCCTATCAAACATAATTTAAAAAAAACTTAGACAAAGTATGCGACGAGCCTAACGGGATTTGCCCTTAGCAGGAACGGCGGCAGGAACAGCCCCTCCCACTAGGCGTTGCAGTTCATCGGGTTTGGCACTTTTAGACAGTCCCTCTTCTAGGGTAATCACACCAGAGACAATTAAATTACCCAAGGATTGTTCCATTGTCTGCATTCCCAATTTCATCCCTGTTTGGATGGAAGAATAAATCTGCGGGGCCTTTCCTTCCCGAATTAAGTTGGCGATCGCGGGGGTGACAATCATAATTTCCTGAACCATAGCCCGACCGAATTCCCCTGGTTTAGGAGCCTTTTTCTTCACTAAATTTTGACTAAACACGGCCAAAAGAGAATTCGATAACATCGCTCGAATTTGGGGTTGCTGGATCGGGGGGAAAACATCCAACATCCGATCCACCGTCCCCGATGCCGAATTGGTATGGAGAGTGCCAAAGACTAAGTGACCCGTTTCTGCCGCACTAATGGCCAAAGAAATCGTTTCTAAATCCCGCATTTCTCCCACCAGAATAATATCAGGATCTTCCCGTAACGCAGCTTTTAGGGCATTGGCAAAACTTTTGGTATCTTCTCCTTTTTGGCGTTGGTGGAAAAGACTTTTAACATTAGGAAAAACATATTCAATCGGGTCTTCAATAGTCAAAATATGTTCTGCTCTCGTCCGATTGATCAGATCCAATACGGCGGCAAGACTGGTAGTTTTCCCCGATCCCGTTTGGCCTGTCACCAGGATTAATCCCCTGGGTCGCTCCGCCATTTCCCGCATAATCGTGGGAAGTCCTAATTGCTCAAAGTTAGGGATTTTAGAGGACAATGCCCTCAAACAAGCCGCATAGCATCCCCTTTCTTTATAAACATTCACCCTAAAACGTGCCAAACCCTTAACCCCATAGGAACAATCCAACTCCCAATTTTGTTCTAACTCTTTGCGTTGAGTATTATTCAACATACTAAAAATCAGTTTTTGACTATCTTGGGGAGTGAGAACCTCTTCATTGATCGGGTTCAGCTTACCGCTAATCCGAAAATAAACGGGCGCGCCCGCCTGGAGGTGCATATCTGACCCCCCCATTTCAACGAGTTGCTCCATCAAGTCTTCGATCATGTAATCTACCATGAGCTTAATTCTCCTAATGTAAAAAAACAAGACTATTTGCAGAAACGAAAATTTATACTCTTAAAAACGAATGGATCGTTGATTACTGGGTAAAACGTGGGGTCATACAATAGGGACAATCGATCCATTCCTGTTGGAGTTCGGCTTGACAAACCCGACAACTTAAAGCACTTTTTCGTTTTGCCCTTAGTTCCGATTCTAGCCCAGTATCGGTAAATGTCACCCGTTCTACCTCTTCCAGGGTGGTGTGGCCTTCCTGAACGAGATTTAAACTATAGGCCAATAGGGTTACCATGCCTTCTTCTACAGCACAATCCTTAATGCGATCGGTGGTGGCTCCTTCGTTGACTAAAGCGGCGAGTCGCTCTGAATTGCGCATGACTTCATAAACCCCGACCCGTCCCTTATAGCCGCCGCCATTACATTTTTGGCAAAGGGTTCCCTCCTCACGGGCGGTATTAATTTCCTCAAGGGTGAGGGTGTTGGCTTTATAAAATGTCACCTGTTCTGTATTAGATACCCCAAAGCCAAATCGCAGTAGTTCCTCCCTAGAGGGATGGTAGGCAACTCGACATTCGGTACAAACTTTTCGCATTAACCTTTGGGCTAATACTCCGAGTAACGCCCCCGAAACCATGAAGGGTTCAATGCCCATTTCATCTAAACGGGCGATCGCCCCTGCGGCATCATTGGTATGGAGGGTGGTTAACACTAAGTGACCTGTCAGAGCCGCTTCAATAGCCGTTTTCGCTGTCTCCTTATCCCGTGTTTCCCCCACCAGGATGACATCAGGATCTTGTCGCATAAAAGCCCGCAAAATTGAGGAAAAGTCCATCCCCTTTTCTCGAATTACCTGTACTTGGGTAATACCAGGCAAAGAATATTCGATCGGGTCTTCTGCCGTATTGATATTAACCGTCGGTGAATTGCGCTCTGCTAAAACCGAGTACAAACTGGTGGATTTCCCCGATCCCGTTGGCCCCGTCACCAGAAATAAACCGTAGGGACGACCTGCCAATTCTCGAACGGTTTCTAGGGTTTCTTGACTGGTAATTAGTTTATCTAAGCCCAACTGGGTTGCTGAGTTGTCCAAAATCCGCAGACACACTTTTTCTCCGTAGCGACTGGGGATGGTATTGACTCGAAAATCCACATTACGCCCTTGAAATATTCGTCGAATTTTTCCATCCTGGGGTAAACGACGCTCGGCAATATCCATATCCGCCATAATCTTGAAACGGGCAACGATCGCGGGGATTAATTTTTTCGGTAGAGGATTAAAGGCTTGATGGAGAATACCATCTCGACGAAAGCGAATTTTTAGTTCTGTTTCCTGGGGTTCAATGTGAATATCAGAAGTTCCCTCTTGAATAGCTTTAGCTAAGACCTTATTCACTAGGTTAATCACAGGAGCTTGGTGAGCGGCACTGGAATCTAGTACATCTGCATCATCGGCTGGGCCTTCCTGAATGCCATTATCGAACGAATCAACAATATCCGCGATATCACCTAGTTTTTCAATTTCCTTCTCTTTATCCGCTTTTTTGTGTTCTTTTTCTATTTCACCTTGAATTTCATAATATTCTTCTACGAGACGGTCATAGTCCTCCTGAGTAATGACCAATCGGCGCATCTCTAGCCCTTTAAAGCGCAAAATTCGCTGTAATTCGTCCTGGGCGGCCAGATCATCGGGATTGATCATGGCGACGAGAATGCTGGGGGGATCAGTGTTTTGTTTGGCTAGGGGCAGTAATTTGTAACGACGGCAGGTATCAAACGGAATGAGTGTCTGAATGAGTTCCGCCATTTCTCGGTTGGCGACTGGACTGATTTCTGGATCTAGACTATCGACCCCGTAGAGAATTTTAAGTTCAAACAGGTAATGTTTTTTATATTGTCGGACTAATTCGGGAGAAAGGGCATGACCAGTAATGGCTTGGATTTCCTGGGGAAGGGAGCGTCCCGTCTTCCGCATTTGCATCAGGGCTTGTTGAAGCTGTTCTGGGGCAAGGTGGCCGCCTGCGACTAGTTTATTACCAAAGGGAGAAAAGTAATTGCGGAGAGCAACTGCACGGGTTTTCTTAGAGGATGAATAGGTCATAAAATAACAGTCGTGGCTCCTTATAATAGTCAGCATTCCCGACACAGGGGAATAAATTGCTATTTTAACCGAAAAATTTTCCCAATTTACTCTACTTTAACGAATGACTCTCCATTGCGATCGCGAAGTGTGCCTGCGGCATCGCATCTAATTTTATTTTTTGTGACTCTATCTCAAAAAGTTGATGGTTATGGTTATGGTTAATTGGCATCATTCATGGGTGTTATATTTTTAGAGTCTTGTAACTTTGAATTTTGATACCGTAATCTACGAAATTAGTCTGATCGTAAAGACAGTCTGGGTTAATCGGTCAAATTGTGTCAAACTGTATGAACCCTTGGGTTTGGCAAAGGACAGAAAAAGAATGAGGATTTTAGTGCTGGCTTGGGAGTTTCCTCCCCGCATTGTCGGGGGGTTGGCCCGTCACGTCGCGGAACTTTATCCAGAAATTGTCAAATTAGGCCATGAAGTCCATCTGATTACCGTCGAGTGTAACGCTTCTCCTGCCTACGAAAATGTGGAAGGCATTCACGTCTATCGAGTAGCTGTCGCGGCGGGGAGTGATTTTTTTCACTGGGTTGTGAATATGAATCAAAGTATGGATCAACAGGGGCAACGTTTAATTGCCCAAAACAATCCGTTTGATCTCATTCACGCCCATGATTGGTTAGTAGGAGATGCCGCAATTTCTCTTAAAAATCATTTTCAGATTCCCCTAATTGTTACTATCCACGCCACTGAATATGGACGCTATAACGGACTTTATAATGACACCAACCGTTACATTGCGGGTAAAGAAAGCACCTTAATTGAGAATGGGTGGCAGGTCATTGTTTGTAGTGACTATATGCGCCATGAACTTCAGCGAGCTTTCGGGACAGAGTGGGAAAAAATGAGTGTGATTTATAACGGCATTCGCCCAGAGAAAAAGCATCGCGATCCCGATTTTGATTACCTCAATTTTCGTCGCCGCTATGCCCAGGATCACCAAAAAATTGTCTATTATGTGGGTCGTATGACTTACGAAAAAGGCGTTTCTGTTCTGCTAGCGGCGGCTCCCAGGGTGTTAGACGAAATGAATCAGTGTGCAAAATTTGTGATCGTTGGCGGCGGAAATACGGATCGGTTGAAACAATTAGCCTGGAACTTGGGAATTTGGGATCAGTGCTTTTTTACGGGTTTTATTTCCGATGAAGATTTGGATAAATTCCAAACTGTCGCCGATTGTGCTGTTTTTCCTAGTTTGTATGAACCCTTTGGTATTGTTGCCCTAGAAAGTTTTGCGGCTAAGGTTCCCGTTGTCGTGTCCAATACGGGGGGATTGGCGGAGGTTGTACAACATGGCAAAACAGGGGTTGTTACCTATACTAATAATCCCGATTCTCTGGCCTGGGGAATTCTGGAAGTCTTGAATAACCCAGCCTATGCTCAGATCTTAGTCGAGAATGCCTATCGAGACTTGGATTTGCGTTTTAGTTGGACGAGGTTAGCCAAGGAAACGGAGATGGTTTACAACAAAATTATCGAAATGCGATCGCAGACCCCATAACCTGACAACACCCATCGTTAACCCAGATCCTTCACAAAATTCCGTAATAGAGCTTTTCCTTGACTCGTTAAAATACTTTCGGGATGAAACTGTACCCCTTGAATATGGGGATATTCTCGATGGCGCAATCCCATAATCATGCCACCCTCTATCCAAGCGGTGATTTCTAGGGTATCGGGTAGGTTGTCTCGTTCTACGATTAAACTATGGTAGCGAGTGGCCTTAAATGGTTGCTCTAAGCCTTGGAAAACGCCCTTTCCCGTGTGGTGAATCTCAGAGGTTTTACCGTGCATCAACACAGGGGCGGCAATCACTCTACCCCCAAAAATTTGACCGATACACTGATGACCGAGGCAAACCCCCAACACGGGCAATGTTGGCCCCAATTCTCGAATAATCTCTAGGGAAATTCCCGCATCATCGGGACGACCAGGGCCTGGCGAAATCACAATACCATCGGGTTTGAGACGGCGAAGGGTTTCTAGATTAATCTTATCGTTGCGATAAACTTCAATTTGCTTGGCAACGGGAAACTCTTCCCCTAATTCTCCCAAATACTGAACCAGATTATAGGTGAAACTGTCGTAATTATCGATAACGATGATCAAGGTTGATTTCCTCGCGTTCCCTGTGGCCTCTTGGCCATAATGTGCCAAAGCTATTAAAACACTAAAGCGATCGCAGGGGGAACTAATAAACAAGATCCGACAATCACAGCGGCGATCGCGGCGATAAAGACTGCACCAGCCGCACAATCCTTCGTAATTTTGGCCAATTCATGATAGGACTGGCCGACAGTGAGATCAACCACCGATTCCAAAGCCGTATTCAATAACTCTAACACCATTACAAAAGCAGAGGTTAAAGCCAAGATTGCCAAACAAACAGCAGGTAAATGGAGCATAATCCCTGCACTCAGGGTTGCAATACCAATAAAAGTATGAATCCGAAAATTTCGTTGGGTAGCATAGGCATAACAAACCCCTGCCCAGGCGTATTTGAAACTAACTAACAAGTTTGGAGCAATTTGCCAAGCCAGATCCCTCCTGGGAACAGTACCAGAAACGGAATGAATCAGAGTAGGTTGGGTGATTTTATTGGTCATAAAAGGAGAATTTCCCGTCAGAAGGGTCGTTCTAGCCAGAGAAGCTGAGTTAGATTGAGTCATGGGTAATTGAGATTTCATAATATTTCTTTGCTCCAGAAAGCGTAACTAACAAATAAATCACATATCTGTTCACGAGGAACAATTGGACATCAAAAAATTGTGGCAAAACCGACCTGTTTGAGCAGATTAGCTTGTTTAGCTAACATTTCGTCCAGGCGTGCATCGTCAGGATGATCCCAGCCCAACAGGTGAAGTAATCCGTGGGAGGCGAGCCAAGCAAGTTCAATGGTGAGGGAATGATTATTTTGTTGAGCTTGTCGGGCTGCGGTTTCGACAGAAATAATAATATCTCCTAGATAAAGCGGTTCGGGTTCTTCGGGTTGAAAAATCGGCATCTCAGCTTCTAGAGCAGCAAAAGCCAGTACATCCGTTGGTTTGTTCTGCTGGCGATATTGGCTATTTAACGCTTGAATTTCGGAATCATCAGTCAATCTAAGGGTTAATTCGTAGGTGTCTGACTTGGGGAGATCGCCATCCAGAGAAGTTAACCAAACCTCTAGCCAGCGTTGCCAATCCGCTAGAGAGATAGGACTAACTTCGACGG
>JBEIFD010000209.1:0-6754 GCA_040382535.1 Merismopediaceae cyanobacterium | reverse complement strand
GCTAGAGAAAAGATAAAATTATATTCTTCGGGAATAGTATTAGAAAATAGATGTGGGCCAGCTTTCTTAGTTTTACAATCGATATTGTCTGCCGATAAAATTGGCCCTTCTAGGTTGGCTAAATAAATGTCTTTCGGAATATCTAACTTAACGGAATAATGATTGGGGGCCCAATCGCCAACTAATATCATAAATTTACTTATTAATATAACTGAAAGTTTATTTCTTAGCTTGGTATAAATAATCGTGATTAGAAAGTTGATCAACTTCTTGATAGTGAGTAGAAATATATTGATCAATTACCTCTTTTTGAAAAGTTTCAATGAGCATAAATTTAGGACGATATTTATTAAAATTAAGTCCTTGAAGGACGGCAAGTTCGGTAAATTCTACATCTAATGAAAAAAGATCGATATCTTTGACATTGCATTCATCTAAAATTGAAGTCAATGTTCGACAAGGAACTTCTATTTCGTATGTGCTAGTATTGGGAGGTTCCCATTTCATTCCTTTTTGGATATATAGTTTCTCTTCTTCTAGTGATTTTGGAGATAATCCACTAACTAGAGACATCAGGTTAGCATATCTCATTGTGACAACGGTATCTTGAAAATCGTCAGAAACTAATGCGTAATTAAAAATCTTTGATTCAGGTCTTTCTAGTAAACATTCTTCATATAGTGCAGGAATTCCTTCTATTAAAATACCTTTCCATTTACGAAATTTGGCAAAGTAGTAAGTATTACTTTGAAAAAATCCGTTATTAGCTCCAACTTCAATAAAAAATCCATTTTCATAAGGGAAATAAGTTTCTAGTTTACTGTCGATTTCATTAAGTGAAGGGCGGGAAAAATAATCTAATCCCATTGATTCAAAGAAGCGACGACGAATTCTGGAGAGTCTGCGTTGTAAGGTAGTCATGATTTTATAATTTAAGTCGATGCAGTAATTGCTTGTAATAAAGAATATTTTGCTGAACTCGAAAAGGAATCAATAAAGCTTTGGTTAACATCCAAAAGGTATTATACAGCACAGGATAAAAAATGCAACTCAGATAAGCAGAAATCCCATAGGAGATAAGAGTCGCGATCGCGGCCCCATTACCTGAATAAAGGGGAATAAGGATAAGGTTTAATATAATATTTGTTATCGCTCCCAAGACAGTGGTAGCAAAACTAAATTTAGTTAAGTTTTCGGCCATGAACCATTGGCCACGAGCAACCCCTAAAAAGACAAATGGAGCCGCCCAAATATGTAAAACCAGGATGGATGCTGCTTGTCGAAATTCTGTACCGAGTAATTTATTAACTAAAAAATCAGCACTAAAAGTGATGAAAAGACCAATTAAGAAAGAGAGCCAGCTCATCAGATCATAGAGTTGCTGTAAGCGTCGATAATATTCTTCCTGATTTCTTTGTTTGGCGCGTAAAATAGACGGAAAAACAGAAGAACAAATAATTATCGGGATAAAATACCATACCTCAGAAAATCGAATAGCGGCAGCATAATCTCCAACCGCTTTAACACTCGACATATTTCCTAACATCACCTGATCGATTTTGACATAAAGCGTCACCATCATGCTGGATAAAATCAAAGGCCAGGAATCTTTGAGCAATAGTTTTATCTGATCTCTCTTAATTTTCCAGTTTAATAAATTTTGATGATTTTTTAAGTAGGAGTAAATCATACCAATGACTTTTAATAAGCCATCAACGCTAATAAGCCAAGCGAACGCAAACACGGGCATTTTTAAGTTAATAAAAATGATTTTAATAATCGAACTAGCAATCAATTGAAGACTGCGAATGACTGCCATATAACCCGATAAAACTTTGGATTGAAACCAAAAGTCAATCACATCAAAGGCTGAGAATATTAAGCTTAATGAAATAATCCAAACTAGGATCTGGATTTCTAGTTGATCATTAATAAAAATAATTGAAGCTGAAGCTAGAAAAATAGTAAAGATACTCGCCAAAAACTTTAGAAAAAAAGCAGTTCCTAAGACTTCATTTGTGAGTGATTCTTTAAAAACAAGATTGCGAATCACAATTGAATCTAAACCTAATTTAGTGATCGCCTCAAATAAGCTGATATAACTAGCGGCATAACTAAATTTACCAAAAAGATTAGGGCCAAGATAACGGATAACGTAGAGATTGATCAATAATGAAACCGTCATTGCTAACAGTCTTTCTAGCATTAGCCAGCTTAAATTAGTCGCAATTTTTCGTGATCCCGCATTCAAGTTTTGGCCAAGGGACAATAATTTTTTCAACATTTAACATTAGTTTGTCTGAACTTAAATGTCTTTAACCAATGAATAACGCGCAGAGGTTTCTAGATAGACTAATAACGCATTGACATCTGCTGGATTAACTCCCCCAATTCGTGAGGCTTGACCAATGGTGAGCGGTCTAACTTTATTGAGTTTTTCTCGTGATTCCATCGATAAGGTTTCAATGGCGAGATAGTTAATATTGTTGGGTAATACCTGATTGCTATGACGACTTACTTGCTCAATTTGACTTTGTTGGCGTTTAATATAACCTGAATATTTAATATCGATTTCAGCCCCCGATTTTTCTGCTTTATTTAATTGGCGATTGCCTAAGCCATAGGTTTCTAAGTCGGCATAATGAAAGCCTGACCGACGCAATAAATCCGCTAAGGTCACTGCTCCTTTGATTTTTTGTTGGGTATCCGCCGCGATCGCGACTCCTAGCTCCTCCTGTTCTTTGACACGAGTTTCATAGAGACGCTCTTTTTCGGCGGTGATATTAGCTTGTTTGGTCTCAAAAAGTTGCCAACGGCGATCGTCGATTAAACCAATTTCTCGTCCGAGGGGAGTCAAACGTTGATCTGCATTATCCGATCGCAAAATTAGCCGATATTCCGAACGACTGGTCAACATTCGGTAGGGTTCCCGTAAATCCTTTGTACAGAGATCGTCAATCAGTGTCCCCAAATAACTTTTTTCACGGGAAAACACGATCATGTCCAGATTTCGGCAAAATCGCGCCGCATTAATCCCTGCTACAATGCCCTGGGCTGAGGCTTCTTCATAACCCGTCGTGCCATTAATTTGTCCCGCACAAAATAAACCCTCAATTCTTTTTGCCATCAGCGTGGGATAACATTGGGTTGCGGGGAGGTAATCGTACTCAACGGCGTAGGCAGGACGGAGCATGACACAGTTTTCTAGACCAGGCAAGGTGCGTAACATGGCTAGTTGAACATTTTCGGGTAAACCCGTCGAAAAACCTTGGATATAAAGCTCAGGAATATCCCGTCCTTCAGGTTCAATAAAAATTTGATGACTCTCTTTATCCGCAAAACGAACAATTTTATCTTCTATAGATGGGCAATAACGCGGCCCTTTGGAATCAATAAAACCGCCATAGATGGGCGATAAATGTAAGTTTTCCCGAATTAATTCATGGGTTTTTGCAGTCGTGCGAGTCAGATAACAATTCATTTGTTCTCGCTCGATCCAGACCTGGGGATCAAAGCTAAACCAACTCACCACTTCATCAGGCGGCTGAGTTTCCATTTTTCCATAGTCAACGGAACGTTTATCTACCCTCGCAGGAGTTCCTGTTTTTAGCCTTCCCGTCTCAAAACCCAACTCATTCAAAGTTTCTGTCAAACCGATCGCCGCAAATTCTCCCGCTCGCCCCGCACTCATGGATTTTCCACCGATCCAAATTTTACCGCCTAAAAAAGTGCCTGTGGTCAAAATAACGGCTTTTGCTTGAAAACAAGAGCCAAAATAGGTCTGTACCCCCACAATTTCATCGTTATCACCCAAGACAACGTCTGTCACCATACCTTCACGGACGCTGAGATTTTCCTCATTTTCGACAATATTTTTCATGATTGCGGCATATTCCCGTTTATCGGTTTGGGCGCGTAATGCCCAGACGGCTGGCCCCCGTGACATATTCAGCACTCGTTTTTGTAAATAAGTGCGATCAGCCATTTTGCCAATTTCTCCCCCCAAAGCGTCCACTTCATGGGTTAATTGGGATTTTGCGGGGCCGCCTACAGCAGGATTACAGGGCTGCCAGGCGATTTTATCCAGATTTAAAGTTAATAGCAGAGTACGACATCCCAAACGGGCTGTGGCCAGAGCCGCTTCACAACCCGCATGGCCTGCCCCGACGACGATCACATCAAAAGCATCTTGAAAGTCAATAGGTAGTCTGAGGGTCATAGGTCACGAATTAGGAGTTATGGGTTGGTTTGTTTATCATTTTAGCAGGTTCAACGGGTTCCTTTCATTTAGGAAGAGTTTTCTAAATTTAAAATATTTTTTGTGATGGATCGTTAATGAATTTATAGGCTTTTTGATATAAAACTAGAGGATTTTTTTAAATCTTCAAGGTAAATTTGCTTGCTAGTGATCATTTTTACAATACAACATTTTCTTTTTAAATCTCACACAAGTTAAGGAAATAATCTATCATGTCCCGACAAGTTTTCTATCCGTTATTATCACACAAGATACTGTTGCATGGTGAACACTAAGTTTCTAATGGGATCTAAATTACACTGAGTATTGGCGATCAGCTGGATCAATATCGTATGATGGATTTGATATTTTTTAGGTTGAATGGTCTTTGATCGCCGCCTTTTACTCGCCTAAACTTTCCGAACATCTGCTAAAAATCTGAGGATAATCAATGGATCTCTCGAATGCCAACACCAGTAAAAATTTAGAAGCCGCTTTTGGTGGTGAATCGATGGCTAATCGCAAATATCTATTTTTTGCGGAAGTAACTCGTCAACTGGGGCTGACTGAATTGTCTAAACTCTTTAAGGAAACGGCTAATCAAGAAACGGAACACGCCTTTGCCCATTTTCGTCTGATTCACCCTGAGCTAGTCATCGGCGATCCTGCTAGTCTGAGCAAGGAAGAAAAAAAAGCGATCGCGGCTCGGTGTTTAGAGTTAGCTATCGAAGGGGAAACCTACGAATACACGACGATGTACCCCGAATTTGCCGCCCAAGCCAGAGTAGATCGGGATGGAGAAGCGATCGCTGAATTTGAAAACCAAGGGTTAGAATCCGAAGAACACGCCGCAATTTTCCGTAAAGCCGCCCATAATTTTGGCTTATTGACTCCCATTGAAAAACATCACGCCCAAGCATATACCGAAGCTCTCAAAGGGTTAAATGGTCTAGCTCCTACCCCGAAAGCCCTGACACAAAAATGGATTTGTCGTCAATGTTCGATGATCTATGATCCTGTTTTAGGCGATCCTGATTCTGGTATTGCGCCAGGGACTCCCTTTGAAGCGATTCCCGATGATTGGAAATGTCCGATTTGTGGCGCACAAAAGAAGAGTTTTACTCCCTATCAAGAAGCGATCGCGGCTTGAACATTTCGTTTAAATAAAAATTAGCTTACAAAAAAAAGGGACATAGTAAAGCAATTAAATTCTAAGCTTTATTATTGTCCTTGAATGTTTTACAATTAAGAATAAAAGTTTAATTCTTAATTAATGATTATCGTTGATTATCCATCGATACTAAAAAGATATCTACAAGCAAAAGACAAACAAGAATAACCAATAACAAGAAAACCATTGCTTAAATGCTCATCAATTGATTAAGCCTATTTGTCTCTTATGTTTTCAGTAAGAATCGATTTAACTACCAACTAGATTTGACTACGCCAGGCAATAAACCTTGATGGGCCCATTCGCGGAACACATTACGAGACAAACCAAAATCTCGATAATAACCTCTAGGACGGCCAGTCACGAGACAACGATTGCGACGACGAGTGGGGGAGCTATTGAGGGGTAGTTGTTGTAATTGTCGTTGTAGGGTCAATTTTTCATCCAACGAGGTCGCTTGGCGGAATTCTTCCCGTAAGGTTTCCCGTTTGTCCGCATATTTGGCGATGAGAAGACTGCGACGCTTTTCGCGTTCAATCATGGATTTTTTAGCCATAAACTTTATCTGTATGAATTTTAATCTTAAAAGACAGCGTTTCCTATGATATCATACCTGACCGTTATTAGGGTCTTTTTTCACTGTTAATCCTTCTCGCTAGATGAATAAACCTTACGAAAGATGAGCGATGGGGTTAATCCTGTGTAAGAATAGAAAGATTGTTTGTTTAGAAATCTCTGACCTGATTTTTGGACTGACGAGAAGAAAAACGAGTTTAAATCTATGAAAGTTGGCGATCGCGTTCGTGTCAAGACTTCGGTCTTTATTTATCACCATCCCGAACATAAGCAACAACCCTTTGATCTCAAGGAGACAGAGGGAGAAGTAATGGCTATCCTCAAAGATTGGCAGGGAAGACCCATCAGTGCTAACCTTCCCGTCCTAGTGAAATTCGATAAGCGTTTGAAGGCTCATTTTAGGGAAGATGAGCTAGAAGTCATTACGGTTTAGGGTAAGCGGGGAGTTTTTAGTCATTAGCTCCCTTCTTCTTCAAATAGGATAAGCTCCGTAGTCTGCCCAAGGTTTAAATCTGATTGCAATAAGAATTATTCCTACCTGTAAATAATTCGTTGATAGATTATCCTGTGGAACAGTAGGATAGGGCTTTCGAGATCGCGTCAGATGTAATCAACGAAAATTTTACAGCAAGAATTCCCTTCAAATAATGACTGCCAATAATTAAATATATTATGGGCAGAAGATTCACTTATCTTAAACATTATTCCTAATAATTGAAAACTGAGATAATACCTCAAATAAACTAACATTAAAATAATCTGCTCTTCTT
>JBEIFD010000208.1:0-6760 GCA_040382535.1 Merismopediaceae cyanobacterium | reverse complement strand
TTAGCAAAGGCTTAAGCCATAACCACTACAACGTCAATCACTACCCGATCGCAGATTAAGTTGATAGGTAAAAATCTTATAAAGTTAATTATTTTTAAATCATTAATTGATATTTTTCCTGGGCTAATCGGCAAAGAGGATGCCAGATCAATCGATTAGTCAATACAACTAAAAAAGACATGATGGCTGTCGCGGCTAATAACAAAGGATAATTCGAGTTCGCAGTGGCTTGAGAAATGGTTTCTCCCAAACCAATGGTGACTAATACCTGTCCCTTAAACTCTACATATTCACTCACAATACTCGCATTCCAAGCCCCCCCAACCGCCGTGATAATTCCTGTCATTAGATAGGGAAAAATTCCAGGTAAAATTAAAGTTTTCCAACGCTGAATCAATGTCAGTTTATAGACCTTAGCCGCTTCAAATAATTCAGAAGGAATAGCCTGCGCTCCTGCAATCACATTAAATAGTAAATACCACATCGTTCCTAACATCATTAAGGCAACTGAGCCGACTTGTAAGCCACCGCCTAAATGGACTAAGCCTAATAATAAAACAGGAAATAGAGCCGTTGCAGGAATAGAAGCCGCGATTTGCACTAGAGGCTGCAAAAATTGGGCAATGCGAGGATTTCGTCCGATCGCAACCCCTACGGGAACTGTCCAAAGCAGGGATAAAATCAAAGCGATTATCACTCGGAGCGCAGTAAAAATAGCTCCTTTAATAAGCAGTTTCCACTCTTGAAAATCAACTAATTTTAAGAGTAAAATGCCTTCCCAAATCCCCCAAAAAATCACTAAAGCAAAGCCACTCAACAAGAGCCAGTTAAGCCAACGAGTCAGTTTAAATTGTCCTCTAGCGGCAGAGGGAAAATAAATAGGGGTAAAACGACTAGCGATCGCGTGCTCTAATACTTCTTGAATCTCCTTTACTTGAGAGCTTGCGGCCCGAAGGGTGGGAGAATTTTGTAAAAAATCCAGAACAAAGGATTGGGGAGTATTACTTGCTTCGACGGTTTGATATTTGAATTTTTCTGCCCAGGCAATGAGAGGTTGCCAAACAAAAAAGTCAATCAAAATAATCACGATAATCAAAACGGCTAAACCCGCAAAAATTGCTGACCAATTTCCTTGACTGGCCGCTACTGATAAATAGGAACCTAATCCTGGCAATCTAAAATTTTCTCCCCCCAGATTAAAGGATTCGATGGCAATTAAAAAGAACCAGCCCCCCGCGACGGACATCACACTATTCCAAACTAAACCGATCGCGCCTGCTGGCAATTCTAATGCCCAAAAACGTTGCCAAGCATTAAGCCGAAAAACCTGGCTTGCTTCCTTTAATTCAATGGGAATACTACACAAAGATTGGTAAAAACTAAAAACCATATTCCAGACCATTCCTGTAAAAATCAGCAATATTGAAGCAATTTCAATGCCAATTCGTTGTCCAGGAAAAATAGAAATTAGAGCTAAAACAACACCAGGCAAAAAGGATAAAACAGGAATAGATTGCAGAATGTCAAGCAATGGAATTAAAAATTTGGCGATAAGCTCGGAACGATAGGCGATGTAGGCATAAATTAAGGCGAATATTAGGGAAGCAAAGTAGGCGATCGCCATTCTGACGAGGGTTTGTAAGGTATAACCTGGTAAGGCGTATAAATCGGTTCTAATAATTAATTTTGGGTCATAGCTGGTGTTAAATTGGGAAGCCGTTTTAACGATTAATAACATCATCGAAAATGTCATTAAAATCATCAACCCATCTTGCCAATTAAATTGAGGACGGTCAGGAACTTGATTATCGGGAGTGAGGGGACGGGGCATTTTTGAGTGGATGATAGGATTTAATAATTGGCTGTAACGGGAGTGGGACTATTTTCTAAATAAATCACGCCTGCGGGTTCATCATAACCATAGATTTCGGCATAACGTCCCCAATCGATCGCGGTTTTCAGTTGTTGTTTTGCGGCTTCAGGGGCAAAGCTAACTTCTAAAATTTCTAGGACTAAATCTTCAGAAATCCGTTGAGCAGGATTAGCAGATAAAAGACGATCAATTTGTTGAATAAGGCGAATATTTCCTAACATTTGTTGACCAATAATGGCTTTCTTTTCATCAATACTGCCTTCAATAAAAACTTTTCCGATCGCCGTTAGATAAACATCCCCTTCCTGTAGATCGACTAATTTCATCATTTTAGCGGCTTCAACAATCGGGAAAACATCATCTAATTCTAGCAATAATTCCTGAGCTAACCGATATAAATCTCCCTGTCTGTCTTCTAGGAGTTCCAAAAAACCCGCGATCGCACCAATTCTAACCGCAGGAAAAGATTGGGATTTTTCTTTGGTGGGATTTTCTGTCAAAACAGAAGTTGGAATGGTTTGAAAATCCGCTTGATCAGGGTTAGTAATGATTCGATAAACCTGGTCAACCAGGGCTTCAAATTCAGGGCTTTTTCGTTCTCGATAATGGGGCAGTTTCACAGGCAAATCCGCTCGAATACGACCAGGATTACTCCCTAAAATAATAATGCGATCGGCTAACATAACCGCTTCTTCAATACCATGAGTGACAATCAGAATCGTTTTGGTCGGAATCCGTTTTTCTAGCCATAAATCTAATAATTCAATCCGCAAATTTTCGGCAGTTAATACATCCAATGCAGAAAAAGGCTCATCCATACAGAGAAGTTCAGGTTCGACGGCTAAAGCTCTGGCAAAACCGACTCGTTGCCGCATTCCCCCTGATAATTCCTTGGGATAGGCATTTTCAAACCCATCTAAGCCGATGATATCGATCATGTGGAGGGCTTTTTGCTGTCGAGAGGCAAAGGATTCCCCCTTGGCTTTTAACCCTAATTCTACATTTTCAAAAACCGTTAGCCAGGGATAAAGGGCGAAATTTTGAAAAATAATAGCAACACCAGGGTTTAACCCTACTAAAGGACGATTATGATAAAAAACTTGGCCATTACTGGGGGAAATTAACCCTGCAATCATTCGCATTAGGGTCGATTTTCCCGATCCTGATGGCCCCAACAAAGCAACAATTTCTCCTATTTGCAACTCTAAATTAATCGATTCCAAAATAGAGATCGTTTGTCCATTGGGCTGGAGATAAAATTTATTAATATTTTGTAAATGAATGAGGCTGTCTTTCATAATAAAAACTTGTATCAAAAAATCGGTTAGCAATGTTCATGCTCAAACGCCAAAAATTGCCTATTATTAAAAAGCAACTCTTAATTTACACTTTTCTTTCATTAGATCGCCCAATAATGACTGGACAAGAACTACGACAACTTCTATTGGATAAATGGGGACGCTCCTATGATATCCAGTTGCGGCGCATCAAAGGACAAATATTTGTTCAAGTTATGTGGAAATATCTAGAACAGGCTTCTTTTCCTCTCTCTGAATCTGAATATGTCGCCCATCTCAACGCGATCGCCGATTATCTACAAGCCTGGGGCGGCGTGTCCCAGGTTAAAAATTATCTAGAAAAAACCCGTGACCATCCCCGACTCGGCAAGGCGGTCAGTATTCCCCTAGATTTGGGAGAGCGAGCTTCCGAATGGATTTTAGAGTAAATCGCCTAGACACCGATTAAAGGATTGAAATAGCAAGCTAGTTAAGATTTTGTTTGCATAGGGAATCTTTTTTCCTGTAAGATCGGTAAAATAAAAATCATATAGCAATAGACATCTCCAAGAATTAAGTAAGGGCAATTCATGAATCGTCCCTACCAGAGGTTTCAATCGATCCACTCTTGATTTCTGGAGATATCTAATGGTTCTGATAACGAAAAAGCTATGGGAAGATTTTTTGTCTAGAAAAAATTAGAGGATTACCCAATCGGGTGATGGTCAGAGAGCTTTTTGAATCTAAAATTTGTTTCTAAAATTGACTATTTTCTTAAAAGCGGGAAGGCGCAAACACCATGACAAAAATTCGCGTTGTCCTGATAGAGGATGACGATTTGGTCTGTATTGGTTTAAAAAATGCTCTAGAAAACCTAACAGATATTGATTGGTTAGGGGACGCTAACACAGGAGAGGAGGGTTTTCAGTTATTACAAACCACCCAACCTGATGTGGCCATTATGGATATTGGTTTGCCTGATGTAGATGGCATCGAGTTAACCAAACGCATCAAAGCTTCACCGCAACTTCAAACAACTAAAATTCTCATTCTTACCCTACAAAATGAAGAAACGGCGGTTTTAGAGGCTTTTCAGGCAGGGGCAAATTCCTATTGCATGAAAAACATCCGACCCGATTTACTCCTAGAGGCAATTAGGGCAACCCAGGCGGGGCAAGCTTGGATTGATCCTGCGATCGCGAGAATTGTTTTGGCCTATGCTAAACGAGCGGAAAAACTAGATTCCCAAAATTCAACGGAAAAAGTTTCCAGTCCTTTAACCGATCGCGAGTTAGAAGTCCTTCAATTAATTGTTAATGGCAATAGTAATGCTGATATTGCCGAAAAGCTCTATATTACCGTCGGAACGGTGAAAACCCATGTCCGCAATATTTTAACGAAACTCAGTGCGGAGGATCGTACCCAGGCGGCGGTTCATGCCTTGCGATCGGGTTTAGTGGGATGATAGTTTAGGTTGATCAAAATAGGATTTCATTATTTATAAAATAACCATCAAAAATCATGTTTAAGCAACTAATTGAAGAACAAAGAAAACATTTTGCCACAGGAAAAACGAAATCTCTAGATTACCGATTAGAGCAATTAAAGCGATTAAAACAAGCCATTCTTGAGCAAGAAAGTTCTATTGTTAAAGCCCTTCATCAGGATCTCAGAAAACCCGAATTAGATAGCTATCTCACGGAAATTCGAGTCAGTATTCAAGAGATTAATTATGCCCTCAAACATCTCAGAAAATGGGCTAAACCCCGACGGGTCAAAACGAATCCAGAAGCCTTTCCGTCTGTGGCTCAAATCTATCCCGACCCCCTGGGAGTGGTACTGATTATTAGTCCTTGGAATTATCCTTTTGCGTTGGCGATCTCTCCTCTTATAGGCGCGATCGCGGCAGGAAATTGTGCGGTGATTAAACCCTCAGAAAGCACCCCTACCGTTTCCCAACTGATTGCAACCCTTATTCAGCAAACTTTTTCAAATACCGAAATTGCCGTAGTTGAAGGAGATGCCACCGTTAGCCAACAGTTATTAACCGAAAAATTTGATCATATTTTCTTTACAGGCGGCACTAAAATTGGTCAATTAGTGATGGAAGCCGCGGCCAAAAATTTAACCCCTGTTACCTTGGAATTAGGCGGAAAAAGTCCCTGTATTGTGGATACAGAAATTGACCTAGAAGAAACGGCTAAACGGATTGCTTGGGGTAAATTTTTCAATGCAGGACAAACCTGTATTGCACCCGATTATTTATTAGTGGATAAATCGATTAAAGAAGCTTTAATCACTAAAATTCAAGAATGTATTGTCAATTTTTATGGTACAAATCCCCAAACCAGTCCTGATTATTGTCGGATTGTGAATGAGCGGCAATTTAATCGGTTAAAAGCCTTACTCAAAGACGGTGATATTTTAACAGGTGGACAAACCGATCTCGCTGAGAAATATATCGCGCCGACCCTAATAACAAACGTTTCCCTTGAATCGGAATTAATGCAAGAAGAAATTTTTGGCCCGATTTTACCGATTTTGGATTACGCTAATTTAGAAGACGCGATCGCCTTTATTAATCAACGCCCTAAGCCCCTGGCATTATATTTATTTTCTAATAATAAATCAAAACAAGAAAGGGTATTAGAAGCAACTTCTTCGGGGGGCGTTTGTATTAATGACACTATTTTTCAGGTGGGAGTTATTGATTTACCCTTTGGCGGTGTAGGGCCGAGTGGCATGGGAGCCTATCACGGCAAAGCCAGTTTTGATACCTTTTCCCACTACAAAAGTGTCCTGAAAAAATCCTTTCGTTTTGAGTTGAATGTTCGTTATCCTCCCTATAATAATAAGCTTAATTGGATTAAACGGTTGCTGGGTTAAATCAAAAATATTATCGGACTAGCATCACTAAAATAGGTTGATCTATTTCAATGATTTGTTCGCCTTGGGGTAAACAAGCCAGGCAATTTGTTTGAGCTAAATTAATTAAATTGCCTGAACTATGACTGCCAGAAGCCACTTGGAATTGAGCATTTCCCAAATCATCCCAGTTAATTTTTCCCCACAAATAGGTTTCTCTTTTACTATCAGGTTTAAGAGAATTTTTTGTCTGTGCTTTAATAAAACTGGGTCGCCAAGGATGGGTTAAACCCGATAATTTTTTCAAAGCAGGTTGCACAAAACGCCAACAACTCACCAACGCAGAAACGGGATTACCAGGAATGCCAAAATAAATACATCCATTGGCAAACTTCGCCACCGTCAAGGGTTTACCTGGTTTAATGGCCACACTTTGAATCAGGATTTCTCCGCCCAATTCCTTCAATAATTCTTCAACATAATCATAATCACCAACGGAAACGCCGCCCGTCGAAAGTACCAAGTCGGCTCTGTTAATTGCCTGGCTCATGGTTTCTCGTAGGCGATCGCGATCATCAGCCACAATTCCCAAGTTAAGAGCCATTGCGCCTTGTCCTTGTAGGAATGAAGCTAAAGCAAACTGGTTAGAATCAATAATTTGCCCAGGTTCTAGGGTTCTATTGGGGGAAATTAATTCATCTCCCGTCGAAAAAATGGCAACCAGGGGACGACGATAAACCGTTAC
>JBEIFD010000207.1:0-6799 GCA_040382535.1 Merismopediaceae cyanobacterium | reverse complement strand
GCTCAAAATAGAGGCGATCGCTGGATACGTACTCGGTAGAAACGGTTTCAGGGTTGGAATTAACCATGATCGTTTCATAACCCGCATCACTGAGAGAAAAGGCGGCATGACAACAACAATAGTCAAATTCGATGCCCTGACCAATACGGTTTGGCCCACCGCCCAAAATCATCACTTTTTCCTTATCACAGGGTAAAACCTCTGAATCTGAGGGTTCGTAGGTGGAATAATAATAGGGCGTAAGGGCTTCAAATTCCGCCGCGCAGGTATCCACCATTTTATAGACAGGAATAATATCTAAACTCTTACGGTAGGCTCGCACCTCGTCTTCAGTCGATTTGGTGGCAAAGGCAATTTGGCGATCGCTGAATCCCTGCTGTTTAACCGATCGCATTTTGTCCGCCGTAATCGATTTGAGGGCAGTTTTTTTGAGAAATTTTTCGGTTACGACCAAATCGGCTAATTTATCCAAAAACCACAGGTCGATCGCCGTTAATTCATGGATTTCTTCGACGGTCATGCCCAGGCTGAAAGCGTGATAAATGGAGTAAACCCGATCAGGATTGGGTGTCCGCAACTGAGAACGAACCTGGGGAAGGGTCGGCAGGGTTTCCACGCGATCGCAACCAAACCCAAAACGACCAGTTTCTAAAGAACGTAACGCTTTTTGGAAAGACTCTTGGAAGGTGCGCCCAATGGCCATGGCTTCCCCGACAGATTTCATTTGCGTCGTTAAAATCGGTTCCGAGCCAGGGAACTTTTCAAACGCAAAACGGGGAATTTTCGTGACCACATAATCAATGGTCGGCTCAAAGGATGCAGGGGTTTTTTTGGTAATATCGTTAGAAATTTCGTTCAGCGTATAACCTACCGCTAATTTCGCCGCAAATTTCGCGATCGGGAAACCTGTCGCCTTAGAAGCTAAAGCCGAAGAACGGGAAACACGGGGATTCATTTCAATAACAATCACATCCCCATTGGCAGGATTGACCGAAAACTGAATATTCGATCCCCCCGTTTCTACGCCGATTTCTCGGATAATCGCCATCGAATAATCCCGTAACCGTTGATATTCCTTATCCGTCAAGGTTTGGGCAGGGGCAACGGTGATCGAATCTCCCGTATGTACCCCCATCGGATCAAAGTTTTCAATCGAGCAGATAATCACCACATTATCCGCCAAATCTCGCATGACCTCTAATTCGTACTCTTTCCAGCCTAGAAGAGATTTTTCGACCAAAATTTGGGAAACAGGCGATTGTTCTAGCCCATAGAGAGCCATTTCTTCGTATTCTTCCTGGTTGTAGGCAATCCCCCCCCCTGTTCCTGCCAGGGTAAAGGCGGGACGAATAATCAGGGGATAGGAGCCGATTTCCTTGGCGACACGGCGAGCATCTTCAATATTACTCACAATTCCTGAAGGACAGACGGGAACCCCGATGCGGGCCATGGCTTCCTTGAACAGTTCACGGTCTTCCCCCATTTCGATCGCGTCTAATTTGGCCCCGATCAACTCAACACCGTATTTGTCTAGGACACCCGACTTCGCCAAGGTCACTGCCAGATTAAGAGCCGTTTGTCCGCCCATCGTGGGTAAGAGGGCATCGGGTCGTTCCTTCTCGATCACTTTTTCCACCATTTCAGGGAGGAGGGGTTCGATATAGGTGCGATGGGCTGTTTCTGGATCGGTCATGATCGAAGCAGGATTAGAGTTCACTAACACCACTTCATAACCCTCTTCCCGTAAGGCTTTACAGGCTTGGGTTCCCGAATAGTCAAATTCACAGGCTTGCCCAATAACAATCGGGCCAGCTCCCAATACTAAAATTTTCTTTAAGTCTGTGCGGCGTGGCATAAGCGGTGTCCCAGGAAATGAATCGGTAATTTGAATTCCACTTATTTTATCGGGTTTACCCGCGATCGTCGCTCTATTATTTATCTGGGTTTATTGACTTTTGACGGTTATACGAAATCAACCTAATTTTTGAACGGGGTCTGCTATTCTCAAATCTATGCGTACTGACACTATTTTTTACCAATTTCTACCTGTAAGTAATTCAAAGGCGATCGCGTTCTAAATTTTTAAGTTGCGATCGCGTTTTAAGTTTTAATAAGTCTTCCCAAGGGCGATCGCATTTTCGTCATTTTTTTTAACTGCGATCGCCCTGGTTGAGATATTAAATTTTAAATTTAAAGTTAGTTACTTAGCACAGCGATCGCTGGAATTATAAACGATCGTGCTGAAGCGACCGTCAACGGTTCCGACCTCTACACAATAGCCTGTACTTTTTTCGACGTAATAGGCACTTTTACCACCATCAAAGGTGACGGTATTTTTATAGGTATAGCCCCGTGAGATCAAGTCATCCTCGGCTTGACCTGCTCTTGCTCCTACCAAATCTTTTAACTTGGGAGGAACGGTGCTAATGAGATTTTCCGGAGTATTTCCTTTTTTAGGCTTAGTTGAACTAGAAGATTGAGGCTGCTCATTGTTGTCAGCGTTCGAGCTACCCGATTCTGAACAAATCCCATTATTCCGACCTGGCCCTGTGTAGGATACGCTGGGTGTCCCATCAGGGCTAATCGTGATTGAAATTGTCACCCCCGACCCTTTTGCTTCGTAGTAATTTTTATTGAAGACTTTTAGCTTGGCTTCCTTGCCATTAATATAAACAGGCCCTCCTTGGTCGGCATGAACCTCTATTTTGCCAGGGCAAGTGTAGTTGAGCTGAGGAATAGCGGCAAAACTAGTAGTGGCGGTAAGGGCAATTTGAGAAGTGGCAAGAGCGATCGCCGAGGTAGCAGTTAATAGCTTGTTCATAATGTTTGGTTTTAACTTTAATTTAAAAAAATCATCGGATACAGAGGACAATTTTAACTGAACGCATTCGTTTTGACAATCTTAGGATGATAAATTTTGGAATTGACAAAACACGTGAGATAGGAACAATTTAATCCAAGAATTTGTCAGGTATTCAAACAAAATCGATTATTTTTGCTCAAAATGAAGCTTTTTACCCGTATATCCCTCTTTGCAATGACCGCGATCGCCTTGTTGGGTTCCCAACCAGTATTCGTATCCAGTCAACCCACAAATTCAACTTCCCCCAAAACAGAACCCTCACCACACAAGGGTTTTTCCGTCAAAAATATGGATTTGTCCATTAGCCCTAAAGACGATTTTTATCATTTTGCAGTCACCAAAATTGACGCATTATCTTCCAAAGAAGACCTCATTACGCTCATGGCTACCCAAGGTTTCATGGGAATACCATCCGTTTTTGGGATCTTCGTTATGCCCGATAAAAAACAATCTAATATTAATGCTTTGTATAATGGTTCAGTTTTGCCGTTAGGTAAAGATTTTTATGAAAATTCCGACTATAGTTCACAAAGAAAGGCTTATCTTGCTCATATTGCCAAAATGTTAGAACTAGCAGGGGAAACGCCGAATAATGCCCAAACTCAAGCACAAACCATTTTCGAGCTAGAAACCGCCTTAGCTAAAGGGATGCTGTCACCCATAGAAGCAACAGATGTGAATCGCACCTATAACAAAATTAGGAAATAGTGAATAGTTGATAGTTTGAGAACGCGATCACCGCTCGCGTAATTGAGGAAAGAAAACTCAACATTGATAAATCAAGAAAAATTAATAGCTTAGAGGTTGAAAGTTTTCGGGAGGATCAAGTTCAAATACTTGGTCGTGAATCCGAGCCACATAAAACCCTTCTTGCAGCGTTTTTTTATGTAATTTAGGCAACATATAAACGGAGACTAAAATGCCATAGAGTTGTTTATCTTTTTGTTCAGGGAAAAAGGTACGAAAACGTTGCAAAATACTTTTTAATGTATTGTAATTAGGTTACTAATAAAGATTCAAAAACGATCACTAGAGTTCTACCTTTATCCGTTCTTCAGGTTAGAATTGCTAACTAGTCCTCACAAAGCGGATCACTCGCTACTAAATTCTGATAAAATTCGATTTGGCTTCCGTTTTGATTATTCATTGACCCCTATCGAGAAAAGCACACCATGATTCACGACATCTTCATGCCAGCCCTGAGTTCGACGATGACCGAAGGAAAAATCGTTTCCTGGGTTAAATCTCCTGGCGACAAAGTGGCCAAGGGAGAAACAGTTTTGGTCGTTGAGTCAGATAAGGCCGATATGGATGTGGAATCCTTCTACGAGGGCTATTTGGCCATTATTCTCGTCGAAGCAGGTAGTGAAGCTCCCGTTGGTTCTGCGATCGCGTTGATTGCCGAAACCGAAGCTGAAATTGCGATCGCCAAGGAACAGGGTAAAGCCGCCGCCGCTCCAGCCCCAACCGCAGTTCCCGTAGCCGCTCCCGTCGTAGAAGAAGCCGCACCTGTGACCGTTGCAACCACAACGAATGGCAGTGGTCGATTAATCGCTTCACCCCTCGCCAAAAAACTAGCGAAAGAATTAAAAATTGATTTAAAAACCCTCCAAGGTAGCGGCCCTCACGGTCGAATTGTCGCCGAAGATGTAGAAAAAGCCGCAGGAAAAACCCCTACGGTGGCCACTGTGATCACGCCCGCCCCTGTTGCAACGCCGACTCCCCAGCCCGTTGCTTCAACTGCACCCATACCTGTTACCGCGATCGCAGGAGAAACCGTTCCCCTCACCACTTTCCAAAAAGCTCTGGTGCAGAACATGGTGTCCGCCATGCAGGCCCCGACCTTCCGAGTAGGTTATACCATCACTACCGATGGACTCGATCAGCTTTATAAACAGGTCAAATCCAAGGGCGTAACCATGACCGCTCTTTTAGCCAAGGCAGTGGCCGTTACCTTGAAAAAACATCCCCTGGTAAATGCGAATTACACCGAAAAAGGCATTCAATACAACGCCGCCATTAATATTGCGATCGCCGTTGCCATGCCCGACGGGGGTTTGATTACCCCTGTTTTACAAAATGCGGATCAAGTGGATCTCTATTCCCTCTCTCGTCGTTGGAAAGAATTAGTCGAACGGGCGCGGGCTAAACAGTTGCAACCCGAAGAATACAGCACGGGAACTTTCACGATTTCCAATTTAGGAATGTTTGGAGTTGAACGCTTTGATGCCATTTTACCCCCTGGCCAAGGAGC
This sequence comes from Merismopediaceae cyanobacterium, assembly GCA_040382535.1. Classification (GTDB taxonomy): domain Bacteria; phylum Cyanobacteriota; class Cyanobacteriia; order Cyanobacteriales; family Microcystaceae; genus Snowella. The sequence continues at coordinate 1,682 of JBEIFD010000207.1, read as the reverse complement.
GATTTTAGCCGTCGGTGCGTCTAATCCCCAGGTTGTGGCAACCAGTGAGGGTTTAATGGGAATTAAGCGTCAAATGTGCGTGAATATCACCTGTGATCATCGCGTTATCTACGGGGCCCACGCCGCCGCTTTCCTACAGGATTTGGCAACGTTGATTGAAAGCAATGCTCAATCTTTAACCCTCTAAAAACCACCCTTGTTGAATTTTCTCATCTCCCAAAAACTGCTCTAAAATGGAGGTAAGTTTCTTCTTGCTTGTTTGCAGTTAATCAAGCAGGGAAAAGATTAGCCAAATTATTGAGAATTGCCAAGATATATGAGTCCCTTATTGCCTCGATTTGTTAAAGTTGCCTATCGTAAAGAACCCATTTCTAGTTTTATTTTGATTGTGGGGGCAGTCGATGTGGTGATTGGGGGAATGGGCGAAAAATGGAGTTTATTGTCGATTGGGGTTGCCACTGCCCTATTAGCGGTAGGAATGCGTTGGTGGCAATCCCAAAAATCCGAGGCGATCGCGGTGGAACAACCTCCTAGACGCTATTTACCCCCAGCCTCTTCCCGCGCCCCGTTACCCCATTTAACCAAAGAAAATCGGCATTACTAAATTAGTTAACCGAATTAATATTGCTCTAATTCCGCGATCGCTTCGCCTAGTTCAAACAACGGTGAAAGAGCTGTTTCAAAGGGTAAGGTCTGTTTTTTGGCATCTGGTTCATAATTTTCGGCATAGATATTCAGATTCACCCGTTCGTTGGACTGGTAAGGAGTATCTAGTTTAAAAATTAATCGTGAACCATCGGTAAAAACGAGGTTTAAGCCAACCTGTTCTACTCGCTGAAACTGTAATTCATGATAAAATTTTAGGGGCTGACTATAGGCAACTTGATAGGGCCCGTATTCTTTCCCCTTCAGGTTTAGGGTCGTCAAGGCGTGCAATTTATCATACATCGCAGAGAAGGTTAATCCTGGATAAAGTTGACAGCCGTGATAATTTCTGCCGTATTTTTGCCAATGATTTTGAACAGTTTTGAGGACGGATTGGGGACGAGTCGCGAGTAAATTTAACCAAAATAATAGAGCCCAGAGTCCATCAGTTTCTCGGCTATAATTTGCACCAATTTGTCCCTCTTCGTTACCGCCAAAAGTTACTCCTTGAATGTCCATCAGTTGACTGGTAAAAGTCCAATCAGTAGGGGTTTCATAACAGACAATATCTAAGGCAGAACAGGCATGATCGACCGCAGTACTGCCAAATAGCGATCGCGTTATGGCGTTGACCGCTCCTCGGTAAGCAGGAATTAGGGGAGAATTTGCCGTTAAAATGGCCAAACTATCACTGGCTGTTACCCCAATATTTTTGCCAAAAATTCCGTAGCGATCGCCCACCAAAATACAGGTGATATCGGGGGGATCAATTTTCCAAGGAAGATTGGTCGTTCCGATTAAAGCATCTAGAAAGATTGGAGCCATTTCAAAGGTGACAGTGCCTGCTAATAAACCCAGATTTTTTTCTAATAAATGTTGACTATAGGCATAGTTAATGGGGTCGAGACAGGTTACTTCCACTCGAAAATCCTGAGTTTTTAAAAAGTATTGAATACTATCTAAATCAAAAATCGAAGACATCAATTTTTCATAGATCGTGGCCGAATTAATCACTTCAACCGTCAAGTTTTCTAGGG
>JBEIFD010000206.1:0-6824 GCA_040382535.1 Merismopediaceae cyanobacterium | reverse complement strand
GTTCCAGACTTTGTAAATTGACGATCAAATCGGGTATTTCCACTATTTGGTTACTACCAAGATTAAGCCATATCAGATTTTGTGATTTATCTATTGTATCGGGTATTTCCACTATTTTGTTATCAGAAAGATCAAGCCCTATCAGATTTTGTAATTTTCCAATCGCGTCAGGTATTTTTACTATTTTGTTATATGCAAGATCAAGCTCTGTCAGATTTTGTAATTTTTCAATCGCATCAGGTATTTTCACTATTTCGTTCTTAGTAAGATAAAGCTCTGTCAGATTTTGTAATTTTTCAATCGCATCAGGTATTTCCACTATTTGGTTATAAGAAAGACTAAGAAATGTCAGATTTTGTAATTGAAAAACTTCCATCGGAATTTCAGTTAATCCCTGCCAAGATAAATCAAGTCCTTTGCTATTGTTCCTAGCCGCTTCTTCAATCATTCTTAAAACTTCATCGCTTACCATTGTTCACCTCTCTAATCTTGATCAATTATTTTAACTAACTTTATTTAGTTAGCTATTTTAATCTAAAACTTCTGATTTCGGAAAATCCCCCCACATTTCCCGCCTTGCCTCAGCCAAATCCTCCTCTGTTAAATTAATTTCTAAATCTGACCAAATTCCTTTTAAACTTTTTCGGGGTTTCTTCGCTATATTTTGAGCTTGCAAAGATTCCGCAAAATGCAAAAGCTCTTGTTGCTTGTCTGGAGGCAGAACCTCTAAAATTTCTACCACTGACTGTTGAATGTTAGCAATTTGCTTCATAAAAAATAACTCCCTAGAGCAATTATAAGTGATGGGACTAATCGGATTAGTCAAAGATAACTATGACAACAGGTAAAAAAGCGATCGCCTCTTTACAATAATCTTGTTATAAACAATCACTCTCTGCACTTGTTAAAATCTGCTAGGTCAGTTTATATTGATACAAATTATGGAAACAATTACTATAACCATGAAAACTCTACTGGACTACACCATTATCCTACGCCCTGATGATAATAAAACCTTTGTTGCCTATGTACCTGCGATTGAAGGATGCCATGCCTGGGGAACTACTCCCGAAGAAGCTCGTCAAGAACTGATTAATGTTTTTGAAATGATTTGTGAAGAATATCAAGTCCAGAAAAAAGCCTTGCCTGCCGATGTTGAATTAACAGTAGCCTATGCCAGCTAAAGCCAAAACTATCGAAAAAGTTGCTCAAAAATTAGGCTTTCAAAAAACACGACAAAAAGGAAGCCATGCACGTTGGCAACATCCTGATGGACGCTCCACCACTATTCCTATTCATGGTAATGCTGAAATAGGCGGCTGGTTATTTAAAGAAATTTTGAGACAATTAGGGATTACAGAAAACCAATTTAATCAATTAAAATAACTGGATCTGATCAATCTCCTAAATACTCTATTTCATATCCTAAACTAGAGTGAAACTCGATCTACCGTGAAGCCCGAATGCGATCGCGATAATCCTGTTCATCCAATCCCAAACCTTCATAGGCCGTATTGCGATCAATTCTTCGTTGGAGTGCAATAATTCGATTGCGAGTATCGGGATGGGTATTTAAAATTTCTGGTGTGCCGCCGCCGTCTGCCTGTAATAACTTCTGCATAAAATTAATCATGCCAATGGGGGCATAACCCACTCGTTGTAAATTCTGTAAACCCAATTGATCCGCTTCTAATTCCGCTTCCCGACTATTGGGTAAATTCACCGCCAATTGTACGCCCATTTGCACAATCGTACTTTCTTTTAAACCCGCCGCTCCCATCAAACCTTGGGATAGAGCCACATCACGCATTTGAGTCACCGCATGACGAGCCACGATATGAGCAATTTCGTGGGCGATCACACTCGCTAACTCTGCCTCTGTATCCGCCGCTTCGATCATTCCCCGATTAAGATAAACAAAACCGCCCATCGTGGCAAAGGCATTGATGGCCCGATCATTGACGACCTGAAAAGTGTAGGGAATATCAGGACGTTTACTGGTTCGGGCCAACTGTTGACCGATTTCATTCACATAGCCATTCAATCGGCGATCGCGAGAAACCCGAAATTTGCCTTGTTGGATTAATTGTTGATTAATTTGCTGTCCTAAACGTACTTCCTGGGAATTGGACAGACTAGAAAGCTGTAAAACTTGAATCCCTTGAAAGAGGAGGTTCAACCAAGACTGACCATAGCTGGGTTGGGAAAAACCGAAAGTTAGACCAAACGTGGTAGTTGCGATTAACAGTAGAGAAATAAGACGTTTTTGCCAACGTGACCAGGGAATAACTTGCATAACACTCATCAATATAGAATCCTTTAAAAATTTAAGCCAGAATTTAACACGAGGCTAGGGTCTTAAATACGGTTCAATTCTATATTAACGATATCGAAAAAAGGAAAATTTTAGGTTGATCGCAGGACAGTTAGGGATTCCGCACACGGATATTTTGATAAAGGCAAAAATTAAACAGATTGAACACTCCACCCACTAAACCGCACGTTGCCCCGATAATAAATAGGCCTGTCAAAGGACAGCCATTCCCAAAAATGGTGAGAAATTCAACGAGTTGATTTTCGCCAAATTGACCCACAAAGGCAATTAAAGGTAACAAACTTAACACCCAGAGCATTAGTAATAATCCCCCCAGGAAGACAATCGGGGTTGTAAAACTAAAGAGAGTGGTTAGGGCAAGGGATCTCAGCAAATTAGACATATTCAAATATCTCTATGATCGATTTGTACTACCCAAGTAGGCGATCTGTGAATCCCTGATTGGATACACTTACTCTAGATGGATTTCGCTATTTTAAACAAAGTTGTTATAAATCTTAAATCTTTATTAAAATTTTTAGTGAACTCAGATAAAGAGTTGTTAAAAAAACGTATAAATTGTATCAAAAGTTATAATTTCTCTAGAGTTATCCCTTGCTGGTTATCATTTCATGACACTTTTCTTAATATTTGCTTACAGTAAAAATAAAAACGCGATCGCCCTATGAAAATTCTTCTGGTTGATGATGAAATAGAACTCACCGCTTCCCTCAGTCAGGTGATGCGTCATGAGGGATATCAAGTTGATGTGGCCAATAATGGACTAGAAGGCTTGAATTTAGCACTAGAGAATGATTATGATTTATTAATCCTAGATTGGATGTTGCCCTATCTGTCGGGTTTAGAAATTTGTCAAAAACTCCGAAACCAAGCCGAAAGTTTACAAAGTCTACTCGGTACGCGATCGCAACGCAAAAATCCGCCCGTTCTCTTCCTCACCGCCAAAGACACCCTAGATGATAGAGTTTTAGGACTAGATGCAGGAGCCGATGATTATCTAGTTAAACCCTTTGAACTGAGGGAACTACTCGCCAGGATAAGGGCCTTATTGCGTCGTTTTTCTCCACCAGAAAACCAATCTCTCAGCGATCGCCTAAAAGTCGCTGATTTTGAACTAGACGAAGATAATCAAACCGCTTATCGCCAAGGTCGAATCATTAATCTATCAGAAAAAGAAGTCAAACTCCTCTCCTTTCTCATGCAGCACCCTGGACAACTATTAACCCACGAACAAATTTATCAATCTCTCTGGACAGAAACCGACCAGCCCAATAGTAATGTCCTCGCCGCCCTTGTCCGTCTTCTGCGCCGTAAAATAGAAACCAATGGAGAAACGCCCTTGATTCACACCGTTTATGGAAGAGGTTATCGTTTTGGGGAACAAAGCTAGGTAAAAATCCGTAAAAAACTCTAAGTCGGTGGGTTTTAAAATTTATAAGATCCCCCTGCCTACGGCATCCCCCTTAAAAAGGGGGACTCTTCTTATTAATAGGAATTTAGCCCCCCTTATCAAGGGGGGTTGGGGGGATCGAAGCTTCAAAAATTTAGGGATCACGACCGACTTACCATAAGCTTAAAATGATCCAAAGACTTATCAATAATTTTTAAAATCATTTAAAAGTTCTTACATCCCATCACTTAGCCCAATCCCTCATCATGTTCAAACGCTCTCACCACCCTAATCCCTGGTTTCGTCCCTTAGTGTTGGCTGTTGCCTCTGCATTGATCACCTCTCTTCCCGTTAAAGCCGCCGAAAGAATCTTCTTTACCTTCGCCCCTGTCCATGTTTCTATCAGAACCGCTTCCATTGAAAGATTTGCTAACGAAGGCGTTGTGGATGCCAATCTTCGCTTTTACTTTGATCTCTTGGGAACTACGACAGAGCAGAGAGTCGAATTACGTCAAGCTCTCAATAAAAGATTAGACATTGATCCCATTCAACTTTCACGATTTTTCAATACCTCAATGGGGGAGCGTATTCTCGCGCGCATCGGCAGTTTGGTCACCATTCAGGGAGGACGCAATGGCGTTAAGGCTATTCGAGGAGCCATGATTTCTGCCGCCCTCGATCCTGAAGGATTAACTGCCATCAATTTCTTAAGAAAATTACCCACTAATATGCAAATTCAAGGGGAATTAGTTTTAGAAGCAGTACAAGCGACAAAAATTATTGTGGATGCCACCCAGGAATTTATTGTGAGGATGGCTAAACTGTCTGCCCAGGAAGCGGCAACCCAAACGCCTGCGGATTTTGCAAAACTAATCGATCCTCGCAAACCTGGCCCCTACGGTGTTCAACCGAAATTAAGGTGGCAATTAGAAGATAAAAGCCGTAACCGAAGATTTTATGCCGATATTTATCAACCCCAACGTCAGCGTGGCGGAAAAACGCCTGTTATCGTCTTTTCTCATGGTTTAGCCTCCCGTCCCGAAGACTTTGCTACCGTTGGCGAACATTTGGCTTCCTACGGTTATCTCGTCATTATGCCCCAACATCCTGGTAGTGATTTTCAGCAAGCCCAGGCTTTATTGAGCGGTTTATCCCGTGAAGTATTTTATCAAAATGAATTTCTGGATCGACCCAAGGATGTTAGTTACGTTTTAGATGAATTAGAAGGGCGCAATCAAAGGGAGTTTTCAGGTCGCCTAGATTTAAGTTCAGTGGGAATTATTGGCCATTCCTTTGGGGGAACAACGGCCTTGCTGGTGGGAGGAGCAGAAATTGATTGGCAGAATCTCAAGCGGGACTGTGGGCCTGGTAATTATCCCAATACATCTCTATTTCTTCAATGTCAGGCCCTCGATTTGCCCCAGGATAAATATGCCTTTCGAGATGAACGAATTACCTCTGTTTTTACCCTCAACCCCGTCACGAGTGCTTTATTTGGCCGAGAAGGGTTGGCTAAGGTGAAAATTCCTGTTGTGCTTTTGGCGGGGAGTTTTGATCCTGCGGCTCCTGCGGTTTTGGAGCAAATGCGAACTTTTCCTTGGTTGGGGAGTGCGGATAAATATTTAGTTCTTTCTGATGGTCAGGCCCATATTGATTTTTCCCAGTTAGATGCGGGAATCTCAGATCTTCTTGGTTCAATGGGAGAGTTGACCCTTCCTAGCCCAGATTTACTCAATACTTACCGCGATGGTCTATTAGTTCCCTTTTTTGAGGTTTATCTTTCTCAGAATTCTGAATTTAAGCCGTTTATAGAGTCCTATTCTTCCTATGCTCAACATTTGAGTCAGGGTCAGGAATTCAAAATTTATCTCATTTCTGGAAAATCTAGCCAGGCATTGGTTGATGAAATTCAGCAATTCCGCGCTAGTCGGGGTCTTCGTTAGGCTGTCAGTCTAAAGTTGATACAGGCAAGGGGCTTAAGCCCCCTGTTACAAATTATCAAGTATTTTTACTACCTTGAATTATTCCGTCTGCGGACTCCTTCTTCAAAACCTCGGTCATAATCGGGAGAATTGCGGGGATTGTCGTATCTTGCACCATTCAGTCCATCTTGAACCCCTCGGAAAAATTCCTGATCGGGTGAAACGGGGGCATAACGCTGTTGCTGGGCGCGTCGGTTGCTATTGATAATCGCACTGGTTCCCACGCCTGCACCGACTCCGAGAAAAAAGTCTCCCCAACTGGCCTGGGCAGGACGAGAGAATAGGGGAAAACTACCGATCGCGATCGCGGTGGTCAGACTAATAACTGTAATTCGCTTCATAATAAGGTTCAGAATTTTAGATTCAGTAAAAAATGTTCGGAATTTGGGGGATTACTTGGCAGAAGTTGATCTTTCTTCGAGCCAACCTTGACTTTTGGTAGAAATCACTTTCGGTTGATTGTCAATCCAGGCAAAGCGGAAAGTATCCGTCCCCGCAGAAATAAATTGCTTGCCGTCTTCAGTCGTGAGTTTTTCAATCGTTGCCCGCGTGACGATCGCCAATTGACCATCAGGAGAAAAACGAATGGTTTGACGTTCATTGAGAACCTCGCGATTTTTGACCCGTTTAAAGGTCTTTTCTAACATCTCTCGGTGAGCATCGACCCCTTCCAAGTTTCGGGTAATACTATTGCCCTGGGATTCTACCGTGACTTCAGAAACACCGTAGGGAACGAGAAACATTAATAATGTATCAATATCTTCTTTTTTTTCGGCTTCGGCAATGGCTTTCATGGCCTGAGAGATATTTTCTTCCGTTAATTTACTAGAAGTTTCGACAGAAGAAGTTTTAGTAGGTTCCGCCGCCGTAACCTGATGGGGCAGAACTAAAACACAACTACTAATGACACCCAGGGTCAGTAAAGTCAGAGAATGAATGATTTTCATGGATATTTTAGACAAAATAATTTTAACGATGTTTTTTGATTAACTAACGCGATCGCGGGAAACAAACCTCGAATCAACTTGAGTCTATTGCTAGATTCAAACATGATTTTAGATCGTTTTTTCCCTGACTTTGTTGCCTTCACACCTGCGCAATAGGTTAAAGCTAAAAT
>JBEIFD010000205.1:0-6829 GCA_040382535.1 Merismopediaceae cyanobacterium | reverse complement strand
GCGATCGCTATATTCTGGGGCATCAAAATCTGAGTCTGAAAGAAATTTTAGAAATGCTATCCCAAATCACAGGATTACCTACCCCGAAAAATACCGTTCCCCTCTGGTTGCCCCTAGCCGTTGCCTGGTGCGATGAAAAACTGTTAGCTCCCTTGGGAAAAACGCCCTCTGTTCCCCTCGATGGTGTGCGGATGTCAGCCCATGCGATGTATTACGATGCCAGTAAAGCCGTTCGAGAACTGGGATTACCCCAATCCTCCATTCACCACGCCCTGAAAGATGCGGTGGATTGGTTTATTCAAAATCACTACATTAAAAATATGGACTTATAGTTCATCGTAATAAATATTTTACTTGCGGTAAACAAGGGATTTAAACCCCTTGCCTCCTGACCAATTTTTATCAATTTTTTCAAGCAAACTCAGGGGTTAAGGAAGAAATCGAAAAAGTTTCAATCAAGACCATCTGCAACGCCTTAACTTTTTTCTCAGTGAGATGATGTTCTACTGGCTCTAAAACTGCGATCGCCTCTTGATCCTCATCCTCCAAATCATCATCCATTTCATCAGTAATACAAAGACGCTCACAGGGAATCGTATCCGATAAAATAGAGCTTGCCATCATTCCCGTATGAATTTCTAGTTGCGCCTGGGAAAGGGCTTCAAAAACAAGACGCTGCCCTGGAAAAACGACTCGTTCAAAATACCAATTAGGGATATTCGTAATCCGAGCGATTTGAATGTGACTACTGGCATTGACATAACAGCAAAGCAGAAAATTCGTCTGCCCGCTAGGAAGGGGATCAAGGATCTGAGCCATAATAATTCAGGGGATCTTAAAAATAGTTTGTGATTACCCCCATAAACTAACATTGCTTGATCCCCGTTAGCTGTAAAGATAATTACAATCGATCTCTTTTCAACCCTTACGTATAAACCGTCTAGCCGCTTAATTGTTTCAAAAACCACAAAAAAAGTTTTCTGAAGGGGCATCCCGATCGCGGTATTTGTCTGGAAATGGCGATCGCCCTTGATCCCCAGGGATCACAACCCGATTTCGTCAGCAAGGTTTTACTTCCACAGAGAACATTAAGATATATTACAATTATGAAGAGTACTAAACGTCAAAGGCAACATTTGAACAAGTAAGACCCCAAGCTCCGCGATCGCTGTTTTTAGATTTTCAAGACTCACCACCGACAAACTCTCTTTCTCTTACCCACCATGACTCAGCGCATTCTCGACGTCCGTCTTCCCTGCAACCCGATTTTTCCCATTGGCGTTGTCTATTTAGCTGATCATGTCCATAAACTTTTACCCGATATTGAACAAAAAATCTTTGATTTAGGTACAGTTCCGCCTCTTGATTTCAAAAAAGCCCTGGATCAATGTATTGATGACTTTAAACCTACTTTACTGGTCTTCTCTTGGCGAGATATCCAAATTTATGCTCCTGTCGGTGGTCGTGGCGGTAATCCCCTCCAAAATGCCTTTGAATTTTACTATGCAAAAAATCCCTTGATTAAACTTCGAGGCGCATTAGGGGGATTGAAGGTGACAACCTCCTATTACACTGAATTATGGCAAAATATTGGCTTAATTAAGCGGGGACTCAAACGGGCTAGACAATATTCTCCTGATGCTCGCGTGGTCATCGGTGGCGGTGCGGTCAGTGTTTTTTATGAACAATTGAAAACCCAACTGCCCCAGAGAACCATTGTTTCGGTGGGAGAGGGCGAAACTCTACTGGAAAAACTATTGCAGGGGAAAGAATTTCGAGATGAACGGTGTTATGTGGTCGGAGAAAGTGATCCCCGCGATCGCCTGATCCATGAAGCCCCTACTCCCTTGGAGAAATCTGCCTGTAATTACGACTATATCAGCACGATTTGGTCAGAATTTGACTATTATTTGCAAGAAAATGATTTTTATATTGGGGTGCAAACCAAGCGCGGCTGTCCCCACAACTGTTGTTATTGCATTTACACCGTTGTAGAAGGTAAACAAGTTCGTATCAATCCCGCCGATGAAGTGGTCGCTGAAATTCGTCAACTCTATGACCGAGGTATTCGCAATTTTTGGTTTACCGATGCCCAATTTATTCCCGCTAAAAAATTCATTGATGATGCCATTGAATTATTAGAAAAAATTGTTGAATCTGGCATGACCGATATTCACTGGGCGGCCTATATTCGGGCGGATAATTTGACCCCCAAACTTTGTGATTTGATGGTCAAAACGGGGATGAATTATTTTGAAATTGGCATTACCAGTGGTTCCCAGGAATTAATTCGGAAAATGCGGATGGGTTACAATTTACGCAACGTTTTACAAAATTGTCGAGACCTCAAAGCGGCAGGTTTTAATGATGTGGTTTCGGTCAATTATTCCTTTAACGTGATTGATGAAACATTGGAAACCATTCGCCAAACGATCGCCTACCATCGAGAATTGGAAGCAATTTTTGGAGTCGAGAAGGTCGAACCCGCCATTTTCTTTATTGGTCTGCAACCCCATACTTTGTTAGAAGAATATGCTTTTAAACAGAAAATTTTAAAGCCTGGTTATGATCCCATGAGTATTATGCCCTGGACAGCGAAAAAACTGCTCTGGAATCCCGAACCCTTTGGCTCTTTCTTTGGAGAAGTTTGTTTACAAGCTTGGAATCAAAACCCTAATGATTTTGGGCGGGAAGTGATGAAAATTTTAGAAGAAAAGTTGGGTCGTGCCGATCTCGAAGAAGCTTTAACTGCTCCTGTCGGCGATCGCGTGATTGATCTTGTGGCGGTTTAATGACGTTAGGAAATGAACAATGAAATGGGAAGAAGTTTGCGAAGATCAACAATTACAAAATTTACCCTTCAAAATTGAACTCAATAAATGGGGACAAATTGTAATGAGTCCAGTAAAGATCAAACATTCTTTTTATCAAGGAAGAATTCAACGTTTATTGGAATCTTTATTGCAAACAGGAGAAGTTATGCCCGAATGTGCGATCAATACATCGGACGGCGTTAAAGTTGCTGATGTTGTTTGGTGTTCGGATGAAAGATTTGATCAAATTCAAGATGAAGTATCGGCTTCTATTGCACCAGAAATTTGTATAGAAGTTAAATCTATCGGTAATACTTTAGAGGAAATGGAATTCAAGAAAAAATTATATTTTGAAGCCCAAGCAATGGAAGTCTGGATCTGTAATGAGCAAGGTGAGATAACATTTTATAACCAGCAAAATGAATTAGCCCAATCTTTGCTAGTTCCTAATTTTCCTAAGCAAATTAAACGTTAATGATCGCGATCGCGTCATTGATCTTGTTGTTGTTTAATTCGTGGTATTAGCTAATTCGGCTCTTTCGGGTCTTACTATAATCTGAGTTCAGCCGATTTCCGAAGAATTATCAAAGCGGTTTGGTCAGATTGGCGCGCCGCAAAACGAATCTCCGGGCGATCGCCATATTCAAATAATTAATAATTTGACGCTTGAGCAGTTGGATGATTTGGGGGATGCTCTTTTGGATTTTGGAAATATTACAGATTTAGATAATTGGTTAAGGTCTTCTGTTGGGGAATAGTGCGATCGCATTCTGCTAAAGTTTAGTTTTAGGAATTAGGGGAATCATCTATTTTTTTGAAAAGCCAAGCCATCAAAGAAACTACTAAACTAGCAGAAAAGGAAATAACCGCAACAACGCCATCACGAGAAAGGTTTTGAGAGAGCCAACTGCCTTGAATTTGGGCAATGGGAAGATGTTCATTGAGACCTGCTTCAATTCGAGTAGTTTTACCTGAGATAGTGACGTTTAAACCTTGGTCAGGATCGGCTAATTTCAAGTTATTACCAGAGGTTTTGAGTTCGAGTTTGCGATCGGGATCAGGTCGTACAATTTGGATACGGCTTAGGGTTTGAATGCCTGGAGGATGAATGATTAAAAATTGATCTTCTTCTAGTTTGAGGTCTTGATTGGCCATACGAATATCGCCAGAAAGAATAGTGGAATCTATAATTTCATCATTGACGTTATCGCCTTTCTGAATCAGTTGCTCAAACTTAACTTTTTCGACGTTAATATTGCCTCCAAAAATGTTTGTTGGTTCTTTACTGGGTAAGATTAGAGTAACTTTAACAGGAGACTGAGGAGTTAATTCAAATCGGCTAGTTTCTAGAGTAAATTCGAGGGGAATTTCAGAATTTTTGAGTTTAATATTTTTTAGTTGATAATCGGAAAGGCTAATCTGAATAGAACTGGCATCAATGAGAAAACGAGATGGTTGGGACGCATTAAATGGTCTCAGAGTAAAGGCTACACGTTCACCGTAGGGGGAATATTGCAAGTTAGTAATACGATCTTTTTCCTGTAGGCGAATTTCTTCGAGAGTAAGATCATTTTTTGGGGTAATAGTTATCTGGCTATTTTCCTGGGATAATTCGATTTGGAGTTCTTGAAGTTGATTGAGTTCGGGATGGCTGGAGTTGGTAATGGTTCCTGAGAGGCTTAAGGTTTGTTTTCCTGCTAGGCTAATTTCCTGAATTTGTCGCACATTTTTCAACAGTAGTTGATTTGTTTTTTGATTCGAGGGAACCTGTTGTATCCATTGTGCCTACGCCTTCACAGCGTTTATCTTTGTCCCTTTCCATATAGGCGGTTTCCTGAAGATTGCCTTTGGGACAGGGTGCGGCTTGGGCGGGCCAAGTTATCAGCAAAGCACAACTACAAATAAGCCAAAAAAGAGATTTTTTCATGGTATGGTAATTCCCCATTGGGAGATTTGTTGAATAACTAAATTAATTGGATGGCCAATACCGATCGCCTCGGAAGTGGTGCTGGATTCGTTAACAGTTCTGACCATAATACCAATGACTTCTAGGTTTGAATCGAGGATGGGACTACCTGATGCTCCTTTGCCGAGGGTGACATCTATCAACAGGTTGCCAGTACTGGGTTTGATGCTCATAAAACTGGCTTTGTACTCTGACCAGTCGCCTTGATTGGGATGACCAATAATAGTCACAGCCCCAGGGTTAGGGAAACTGGAACGAAGGGTGAGGGGTTGTATGTCGTCGGGGAGTGCAGTGGTTTCTAGGAGAGCGAGGTCAGGGTTGTCGTTATTAGACTTGTCCGAAAATTCACAACCCAGTCACAGTAAGCCTTCACCGCATTTCCTAGAAATACCTCAAAGTATCTGAAACCGTGCGTTTTCGTTCCTAATTCAATTCTAAAGAAAAAGAATGAGACATTAAAAACAAATTGTATTCCTTGTATTCCTTGTATTGCTTGTAGTGTAAGCATTTGAGGCTTGAGATTATATTTCGGACAGGTCTATTGGTAGTCTTAATAATTTTGGCAGTGGATCGGGCGCGGGGAATGTTAGGGAGTTTTTCTCCGTAGTAGAGTTCAATCTCTAGGTTTGTACCTTCTTGTTGGGTATCTGTGTCAATGACCACATGGCGATTGGTGATAATCCAAACTTTATTGCCCTGTCGTTTAATGACGTAACCCGTACCATAACTGGCTCCTTTGGCATTGCCTGGAAAAACAATTTTAATTTTGACAATGGAGCGTTTAATTGGGGTTAGCGGGTCATCCTTGGCTAAGTATTTTGTTTCGTTGAGAGCAATCAGTTGGGCAGGTTGTTGTTTTAAAGCCAACAGTCGTTGCGCTTCTTGAAGGTTACTTTGAGCATATTCAAAGTTAGGATCAGTTTTTACCGCTTTTTTAAACTGCTCAATGGCTTCCGCTAGTTTTCCCTCTTCTTGGAAGAGCAGACCCAAATTAACATAAACGATAGTATATATAGTTGTTAGATAAGATGGCTCTCCATTAGATAAGTACATAAATACGCTAGAAACGTTAGGTAAACTTAATGCTCTGCGAAAGTAAGTTATTGCTTCTTTTTGTTTGTTCTGATCTTTAAATACAAGTCCTAAACCGTTATAAGCATCTCCCAGGTTGGGATCAAGCCTAATAGCTCGTTCAAATTGCTCGATCGCTTCATCTAGCTTCTTCTCTTGTCTCAGTACATGACCTAGATTGTTGTAAGCATCCGCATAATCGGGTTGGAGTTTGATTGCCTGACGAAAAGTGGCGATCGCTTCTTCTAGTTTCTTCTGGCCATACAGTACATGACCTAGATTGTTGTAAGCAAAAGCATAATCGGGTTGGAGTTTGATTGCCTGACGATAAGCGGCGCTCGCTTCTTCTAGTTTCTTCTGGTCATGCAGCACAACGCCCAGACCGTTATAAGCAAAAGCATAATCGGGTTGGAGTTTGATTGCCTGACGATAAGCCGCGATCGCTTCTTCTAGTTTCTTCTGTTCTGCAAAGATAAAGCCTAAGCCGTAGTAAGCATCAGCATAATCGGGTTTTAGCTTGATAGCCAGACGATAAGCGGCGATCGCTTCTTCTAGTTTTCCTTGTTGTCTCAGTGTATTGCCCAGACCGATGTAAGCATCAGCAGCATCGGGTTGGAACTTGATTACCTGACGATAAGCGACGATCGTTTCTTCTAGTTTTCCTTGTTGTCTCAGCGCAAGACCCAGATTGTAGTAAGCATCAGCATAATCGGGTTGGAGCTTGATAGCCTGACGATAAGCCGCGATCGCTTCTTCTAGTTTTCCTTGTTTTCTTAGCGCAATACCTAAGCCATAATAAAAACGAGATTCATTGGGATAAAGTTGAATCCCCTTACGCATAACAATACCTTTGCCAATTTAGTCCAGAGAGTAGAGAAGACTTTAACGGTAAACTTTCTTTCAAGCGAGGCTTGGCAAAAGTAGTAATCCTAAAAAATTCCGTTAAGGTTTTCCGAAAGGTTTTTTTTAATGTATCCTT
>JBEIFD010000204.1:0-6842 GCA_040382535.1 Merismopediaceae cyanobacterium | reverse complement strand
TGGCGATCAAGATTTATTAAATAATTTTCGGCGTTATAATACCAATTTTTCCTTTGAATTTGTCAATCCCGATCAAAAACCTGGTTTAGTAAAAACCTTTAATGTCAAATCCCAGGGCGATGTTTATCTCGAATTTGGTGACAAAAAACAACTCGTTCAAACCCTAATTAACTTTAATCGACGCGAACCTTTATCAGAAATTAAACTGACCAATGCCATTGAAAAAATTCAGCGCGATCGCATTTTAAATGTTTATTTCTTACAAGGTCACGGTGAACATCCCCTGAATACGACGAAAGAAGGAATGTCGGAAGCCGTGAATAATCTAGAAAATAAAGGTTTTAAAGTTAATCCCCTCAATTTAGTCGAAAGTTCCGCTATTCCCGACAATACCAACGCCATTATTATTGCAGGGCCAAAACGCAAATTATTTGAACAAGAAGTCACTACCCTCCAGAAATACACCGATCAGGGGGGCAGTTTGTTCGTCATGATTGACCCTGAAACTGACCCAGGACTCGATCCTCTGCTCAAACAATGGGGCGTTACCCTTGACCCTAGAATTATCATGGATCTTTCTGGTGCGGGTAGTTTAATTGGACTCGGCCCCGCCGCTCCTGTGATCACCACCTACGGAGAGCATCCCATCACCCAGGAATTTGGCAACGGTATGTCAATTTTTCCCCTCTCTCGGCCCATTGCCACCGTCAAAACACCGAATATTGTCGCCGTTACTCTGTTAGAAGCCTCGGATAAAATGTGGGCCAAGAAAGAGTTAACGGGAGAAGAACTGGTCTTTGATCCCAAGCAGGATTTAGTTGGCCCTTTTGATCTAGGCGTTGCTCTCACTCGTACAGAAGATCCCAACCAGAAAGTTGTACCCTCTCCTTCCCCTGCAACATCCCCTTCTCCTGCAACCCGTTCTCAGGAATCTCCTACGGTTCAACCGTCAGCAAGTCCAAGTGTAACCCCTAGTCTTGCTCCCTCTCCCACTGTTTCGCCGACAGTTTCCCCAACAATTTCTCCCAGTCCCCTAATCTCTCCTACTCCTCTTACCTCCCCATCTCCCACTCCACTTGTTTCTCCATCTCCCCAACCGTCTAGTTCTCCCCAAAAGACTGGTTTTAATCAATCTCCTTTTTCAGCAAAATTAGTGTCCTACGCGATCGCCCAAGCCAGCCCTGAAATTTCTCCTAGCCCAACGCCCTCTATTTCACCGACTGCATCCCCTAGTCCCCTAGTCTCCCCTTCTCCTAACTCTGCATCCCCTAGTCCCCTAGTAGCCCCTTCTCCTACCTCTGCCTCTCCTAGTCCCCTAGTCTCCCCCTCTCCCGCTGTCAGTCCTACGGAAACAAAGAAAACTGAAAAAATCACTTCAAAGATGGTTGTCATCGGTAATTCTACCTTTGCCACGAATCAATGGTTTGGGGAACAACTCAATGGGGATGTTTTTCTGAATAGTGTGCAGTGGTTAGCCGCGACGGAAGAACAACCCCTTTCTATTCGCCCGAAAGAACCCAAAAAACGCCGTATTATTCTCACTGGCCTACAAGCGAGTCTGATTTCTTGGTTATCTTTAGTGATATTTCCTTTACTGGGAATTGGTTTGGCGATCGCGACTTGGTGGCGTAGAAGATAACAGGGATTAGGGCTTGATAAATTGTTCCTGTAGTAACTGGGTCGTCTCTTTCACCTTGAGAGGACGACCGAGGAGATAGCCTTGTCCTTCTTCGCACTGGAGATGACGCATAATATTGAGTTGATAGTCGTTTTCAATGCCTTCAGCCACAATTCGCAGGTTAAATCCCCTCCCCATCGCTAAAATAGCGGAAATCACAGCCAAATCGTGGGAATCATTGCGTAAATCTCGAATGAAGTTTTGGTCTATTTTTAAGGTATTGAGGGGAAAATATTTGAGGGAACCAAGGGCCGAAGAACCTGTCCCAAAATCATCTAACGCGATCCTAACGCCCAGGGATTTGATATCTTCTAAAGTTTTCTTCGCTTTGGCGGGAGCGACTCTCAACGTTGCTTCGGTGATTTCAATTTCTAACCAGTGGGGATCAAGACCTGTTGCGGTCAAAACTTGAGCGATGGTTTCCACTAAGCGGGGATGGTGAAATTCTTTACTGGAAAAATTAACAGTGATGGGGAAAGGGGGGAGTCCCTCTTTTTGCCAAGCTAAATTTTGTTCACAGGCAGTTTGTAAAACCCATTTTCCAATTTGAAAAATAAGATTGGTTTTAGCGGCTAGGGGAATAAATTTGGTGGGGGGAATGAAACCGACTTCAGGATTTTCCCAGCGTAGGAGAGCTTCCATGCCCGTGATGGTTTGGGTTTTGAAATTTATCTGGGGCTGGTAGTGCAAGGAAAGTTGTTTTCGTGCGATCGCCTGATCGAGTAAATTTTCTAAACGAAGCAGTAGAGTGGCTTCTGCCCCCAGCTTGGGATCATAGAATTGATAATGATTGCGTCCTCCGATTTTCGTGCGATGGAGAGCGGTATCTGCGTTTTTGAGGAGGGTTTCTGAATCTTCTCCGTCCTGGGGATAGACGGCAATCCCGATACTACTTTTGAGATGAAACTCATAGGAATTGATCGCAATAGGATGGCCTAATTTTTCAAACAAACGTTGGGTTAATTTGACGGCATCATCGGTATTCCTGATTTGGGGAAGCAGGACACAAAACTGGTCTCCCCCCCAACGGCATAAAACATCTTCTGAACGGATACAACCCTGGATTTGCTGACCAAAGGCTTTTAATGCGTGATCGCCGACACGATGACCCAGGCTATTATTAATATTTTTAAAAGAATCTAAGTTAAAAAACAGAACAGCGAATAAATGTTGATGGTGTTGGGCATGATCTAACGCGATCGCTAACTTTTGCTCAAAGAATTGACGATTAGGCAGCCCCGTGATGGGATCATGTAACACTTGAAACTGTAACGCTTCCTCAACTTCTTTTTGAGACCCTAAATCCTGAACCACCAGACCATAGATTGCCCCATCTTGTAAAACATGACGAGTCAATTTCACTGAAACCTTAACAGAGGAGCCATCGGCCTTGCGTTGTAGGCATTCTTTGATGATGAAGACTGGTGTTTCGGCGATCGCTTCTAGATATTCATCAACCGCCCTGGGGGTTTCCGCAAACACCTGATAAAGGGTGAGTTTTAAAAGTTCATCCTGTTCATAGCCCAATAATTGGCAATAGCTGAGATTCGTTTCCAGAATTTTTTTCGTGTCTCCCTCCACCCAGAGAATACCTTCCGTCGTGAGTTGCTGATAGAGATGGTAATTTTGTTGGGCAACTTGAGCCGTTAAACTGGCTTTTTTATGTTCAGTGATATCAAAAATATAGGAATAAATTCTTTTTTTGTTTGAAAAATAATAAATATTCTGCTCATAAATCTTGTTATTAATCACAACTTCTCGCACAAAAGATGAACCTTCTTCTGGGGGAGAAAGGGTCACTAATCCATCGACTAGGGGATGACCGACCTTTGCCGTTTCCAGTTCAGGAAATTGAATCGTTGTAGCCGCGTTCAGATAGGAAATTTTGCCGTCAAAAGTTAACTCAAAAATTGCCTGGGGACTATGTTCAACCAGCGTCGAGTCAGGAACCAAGGTACTGCGATCAATACTACGAGGACGAGAAGTCTTACTGGGGCTGTCATTGTGATAGAGGATCGCCGTCGAAAAGGACGAATCTTCCGACGAAATCTCTTCCTTATCAAAGGCATCAGGGTAAACATCTGTCCTTTTTGTTGCATCATCTTTGACTGAAAATTCATCCCCAGAAGCACTCATCGTCGAAAAATCTAGTTGCTCCTGAACAGGGGAAAGATCGGTATAAGAAGACTCCGTACCCGATTCGGTTGATTGGGGAATGACTTGATAGCTAATCTGGGATTTACTACCAAATCGAACAATATCTCCGTTTTTTAGCTCGTGGGTAAGACAAGGATTTCCGTTGACCGTGATACCATTGGTACTGCGTTTGCCCTGTAAATTACCATCAATAACACGATAAAAATAGTCCCGACTTTGATAATCATTTACTCTGACCAGAGTTGCATGGTGACGGGAGACCTGACGATCATAGAGAATCACGGTACTGTTAGGGTCACGCCCAATCGTATAGGTGTTTTCCTGGAGCGAAACGATACGCCGAGACTTTTGATCTTCAATTACCAAGACATGGCGAAATTCAGCAGTGTTATTCATCTTGGATGATTAGTCAGAATGGGAGGCGGAGTTTAGTATTTAACAGTAGCTTGCCCAAATTGTCTCAACAATCTAACAATTTTTTCGGTAAATAACGAATTTTAAAAAAACTCGCAACGGAGTAATTGTCTAAGAACAAGAGGGGAAAGCATTTCTTGACAGAGGAAAAGCCAGTAAAGTTAAGGATTCATTGATATCAACAAAAGAACGGGTACTTAGATTTTGATTCTTTTTGTCAATTCTTCAATCGCGGAGGGCATCAAACAATCACTTTTGGATATATGATATCCTATGATTGATTATCTGTATAGGGTATTTGCAAGGAAAAATCGAAGAAAGTTTTGTCACCTCTACATAGTTTGGCTAATGAGACAAAATCTTGCTCTTAATTAAAACTTAATCTATTCAAATTCTTCTATTTTACTTGATGAGTAAATTCTATCTTAACTCATCCAATGTCAATGAATTCGTGTTAAAAAAATTAAATCTTGTCTATCCATAAAGTTTTTTAGTTTTTTGATAGATCTGATACAGATTTTAAGATTTAATACATTTTTATATCCTTTAATTAACATGGTGATTTTATTCTTTTGTTTAAAATTTTGTCACTCTTTTTTTCTATTGTGTCATAATCTAAGAGAAAGTATTTTATTTTTAAAATTAAAATTTGATTGCTGAAGGAGATAAATAGATCATGCTAGATTTTTTGAAAAAGCTCCCTCCTTGGTTGCGATTAGGATTGATTTTTCCCCTTACTTTTCTAAATGGATGGTTGATTTTTACCCTATTAAGTTATTTTCAACCCCTGAGTAGTATTTTTGTGGCATCAGCTCTGTTGGCATTTCTTTTAGATTTACCCGTGAGAATTTTAGTAAACCAAGGCGTAAAAAGGGGTTGGGCTATTTCCACTGTTTTTTTATTGGCAATATTGGTGACAGCGATCGCCTTATTTATTTTAATTCCCTTAGTGATTGGGCAATTGACAGAATTAATTACGAGTTTACCCCAATGGCTCAAATCAGGAAATGAACAATTAACCAGCCTCCATGAATGGACAACTTCCCATAAACTGCTCGTCGATATTGATTTTAGTCAATTTATTAATCAGGCAGTCGAAAAATTAACCAGTCTCCTCAACTCCGTTGGCAATCAACTATTTAATGTAGTTGGTATTACCATTAGTACGATTTTTAATGGACTAATTATCTTAGTTTTAACGGTATTTTTAGTGTTGTCTGGGGGAAAAGTTTGGGAGGGAATATTAAGCTGGATTCCCCACCCTTGGAATAATCAATTAAGAGAATCTATTCGGATAACTTTTGAGCGATATTTTGCCACCCAAGCCATGTTAGCGGGCATTTTAAGCGTGGCTCAGATTATTGTTTTTACTGTCCTGCAAGTCCCCTATGCCATTTTATTTGCCGTTACCATTGGACTCACGACCTTGATTCCCTACGCCAGTGGAGTCAGTATTATTACCATTAGTTTTTTATTAATGCTACAGAATTTTTGGCTGGGAACTAAGGTTTTAATTGCGGCTATTATTGTCGGCCAAATTAATGACAATATTATCTCCCCTCGTTTGATGGGAAACATGACAGGACTCAATCCTGTTTGGATTATTGTCGCTTTGTTTGTGGGCGGAAAATTAGGAGGCATTCTGGGTTTATTGTTAGCTGTTCCCCTCGCTAGTGTAATTAAATCGACGGTCAACAGTTTACGCGATCGCGTCCCAGAAATATCCCAACCCCTAGTAATCGAAGAAATTAACCAAGAAACCGAAAATCCCTTGGTGAATCAAGACTAAAATAAACTAGAATAGAACGAATTAACTAGAACGACGCATCTGTTTCCGTACAACCCAGAGAATAAAGAAAATGACGATAATCGCTAAAATGATTTTGGAAACTGGCCCTAAATATTCATCCACTAATTCATAGTTGTCCCCTAGTTTATAACCCAAAAATGTTAAAAAAGTGACCCAAATAGTAGTTCCCAAGGTACTGTAAAGCGTAAAGGGAATGAGAGGCATATTATTAATCCCTGCGGGTAAGGAAATTAGGGTTCTGACCCCTGGAACCAAACGACAAAAGAAAACTGCTTTACCGCCATGTTCATTGAACCAATTGTTGGCTTTTTTAATATCTTTTGAGGTTACACTAATCCATTTTCCATATTTATCTGCCAAATGTTCCAAGCGTTCTTCACTAATAAATTTGCCAATGTAGTACCAGGGAAACGCCCCTACAATGGTTCCCACAACGCCAGCGATAACCACCAGAATAAAATCCATCTGTCCCTTGGCAACGGTGAAGCCCGCTAGGGGCATAATTAATTCGGAGGGAATGGGCGGAAAAAGATTTTCTAAAAACATTAATAAGCCAATTCCCCAATATCCGAGTTGATTCATGACATTGGGAATCCATTCTGCTAGCCATTGAGACATTGTTATACTCTTTTTTAAGATTGGTCAGGAAGATTATAACAGCAATGGTGATTTCTGGATGAATTAGTTAAAATCTTTGTTTAAAGTTGGAGATGATTTGATAAAATAAATCCTGTTGTCATTTAAAAAAATTGCGATATTCTCTTATCAATTAAAATAATAAAT
>JBEIFD010000203.1:0-6852 GCA_040382535.1 Merismopediaceae cyanobacterium | reverse complement strand
TCCGTCGGGCTACTGTTGCAAGATCCACTTCTTCAGCAACTTTCTTTTCTTGAGTATGGATTTCCAGAATTTTGTGCCGACCATTAAGATCGGGGTAATCCACCATTACCTGACGATCAAAGCGTCCAGGACGCAGTAAAGCCGAATCCAGCACATCGGGGCGATTGGTGGCGGCAATCACAATAATTCCCGTATTTCCCTCGAATCCATCCATTTCTGTCAACAATTGATTAAGGGTCTGTTCCCGCTCATCATTTCCTCCCCCATAACCCACACCCCGTTGTCGCCCTACTGCGTCAATTTCATCAATAAAGATCAGGCAAGGCGCGTTTTCCTTCGCTTTTTTAAATAAATCCCGCACCCGTGATGCACCCACTCCTACAAACATTTCCACAAATTCCGATCCCGAAATGCTAAAGAAGGGAACTCCCGCTTCTCCTGCGATCGCCTTAGCGAGGAGCGTTTTGCCCGTTCCAGGCGGCCCAATTAATAAAACACCCCTGGGAATTTTGGCTCCAATGGCCGTAAATTTTTCAGGCTGTTTAAGAAACGTCACCACTTCTTGCAGTTCTTCTTTGGCTTCATCAATGCCCGCTACATTCCCGAAACCCACGCCTGTTTTCGCTTCCATCTGGAACCGCGCACGGGACTTTCCAAAACTCATCGCCTGACCCGAAGCCTGGGTTGAACGACGAATAATCATCAACAACAGCCCGATCAAAATCCCCGCAATAACCACATGACTCAATAGATTAACCAGGGCAGAATTGTCAGAAGTGCGACGAATGCCCCAATTAACTTGGCTGGTTTTCAATAATTCAATTAATTCAGGATTGCTTTTGAATAATTTAACCGTCTTCGGTGCGGCATCTTCGGCTTGACCCTTGAGGGTAACTCTTGCTTTTTGAGCCAGGGGATCAATCTCTACCTTTTTCACCTGACCACTTTTAATATCTTTATAGAGTTGCCCATAGGTCATGGTTGGACTATTTGCCGCATTAGTATTCGCTTTAGTTTGGGCGATCGCAGGCGTTGTGATTAATAACCCTGGAATTAGGGCGCAACTGGTAAACAACCGAATAAGAAGAGCAGTCGAAAAAGAAGAATGGTGGGGCTGTCGTGCAGAGGATCGTTTCATTATTGAATATTGTAGGAGCATAATGACGTATTTTTCTTATAATAGCTTGCTTAGAAAAAACCAGGTAGGTTGCATGGGGTAGAAGCCCTATCAATTTAACCTTTGCAAAAATTTTAAAATTATTTTAATTAGATAAACTCTTTTCGGATGGCGGTAGGGATTGGGATGGATCGGTACCAAAAGTTTGCTGTAAAATAACCGCCGCGCCAAGGGCGATCAGCCCCATGAAGATCATTAATCCCAATAATACCCGCCGTTTCGGGATTTGATTGAGCAAATTTAGTTGGGGATTGTTTCCTAAAAAGGGCTTGAGAATACCAGGTAACGGTGTGGGGATATAGTAATCCGTGTTTCGGGATTGACTTTTTTCGACAGAAGCATCGGATGAGCGTGATTTATGAATTTCTGAAAATAACCAATAAATGGGCGTTCCCACACGGTTCAATTGGAGAGTCGAAACACCATCGGCGATCGCAATGGGAATTTCGGAATAAAAAAGCTGATAGTTAACACCCAGTTCTCCTAACTGCATGATGAGGGGTTGGAGGGATTTTTTTAAGCGTTGCCAATAGAGGGGATGCTCTGGAAGATAATCGCATTTTGTCAAAATCACTGCCAACGGGAGATCCAGCGTTTGATGGCTAATGAGTTCAATCACTTCTTGCAAGGGACGTAAAAACTGAGTGAGAGCCGCAACGCGATCGCCGACTCCGACTAAACTAGGAGCATCTAAAAAAAGACAAAATCCATCGGTATTTCCTAAAATAGTTGTGAAAGAAGGATTGTTGATATTACAGATTTCGCCTGGAGTATCCCACCATTGCACCCGTCCGATGGTCTTACTGCCCCGTTGATGACGTTGTTTGAGAGCAAATTCAAAATTAGTAATTTTCAGGGTTGCGGGGGGATATTTTCCCGTTTTGGCAACATAAACCAATATTTCATCAATTGTTTGACGAACTTCCTGATCTTCGCAGTCAAACCAAATGAGACGTTGCTGTTCTTTATCCTGGTGGCATTCCAGATAGCAAGCGGAAAAGAAAACGGTTTTACCAACACCCCGTTCACCAATATTGAGAAAGTTATAGGAGGGATGGGCTTGATTCACTGACTTGGCCATAAATGGATTGATTGAAACCCTTGGTAGGGGTCATTCATGAATTACCCTTACTTAATTCTTGGAGATGTCTAATTTTAGGATAGTTGAGCGCGCTATCAACTCGAAATGTCTTTGGCATAAGCAGGATTCACATTCGCTAATTTACCGACAATTTTGGGCTTGAGTTTTTCAAATTCCTGTTTCAATAATCGCTTAGTAATTTGGGGTTTGTCTCCTGGCATCATCTGACTATTAGCGGCCCACTCCTTCAGTAATTTACATTGATTCGGTGCAATAGTTGCAGTCATGGATTGTTGGCAACGTTGGGGATTTTCCAACGAAAAAAACAAGATCCAATATTTGCTACCTTCCCCTAATAAATTGGCAAGACGTTGACCTGAAGAGGTTTTTAAATCCAAATAACACGGTAACCAGCGCGGCCCATGCTCCCGATGATAAAGCACGGTAATCCAGAGAATCATGGGGTGGGGAGAGGTCATCATTAAAAACTGGTTATAACGAATACTCGTCATACGGCTGAGAATATCTTGTTGATCTAACATCACCCAAAGCGTGGCAAAGGTTCCTTCCGAGGCCCGTAGAACCTGGGGAAAAACAATTTTTTGAACAGGTTTATCTTGGGGCCAGCCCATTTGTAAACAGGTTTCCTTGACTCCAGGTAGAGTGGTGCGAGAAAGGGTTCTATCGGCAATAATCGTAGGGCCACTATTATCAGGAAGATTGATAATGGTAGGGTCGAAGTTGGGCAGGGGTTTGACTTGATTAGCTGGTTTGGGTTGACTCGCGGGGACGGCTTCAATGGCTTCGATCGCCCGTAGAACTTCATCTATTTTTTGAGGACGACTGTGGGGAGATTTAGCTAAACATTTCATCACCAGAGCTTCGATCTCGCTCGGAACCCGATGAATGGGGTTCATGGGTTGGGGCTTGGTGTGGTGATGGGCTTCGTACCAACCGCCAAAGGAAGAATTATCGGGAAATAAGGGCATATCTCCCGTGAGCATCTCGTACATCATAATGCCCAAACTATAAATATCGGAACGGTTATCCAGTTCCTTGCCTTCCATCTGCTCAGGGGAACAATAGGCGAGGGTTCCCATGAAGGCTTGGGTTTGGGATTCTTCGGATTGAACCAGTTTGGCAATCCCAAAATCGAGAATTTTCACCAACTCTCCCAGGGCGGCATCTTCTACGATCAGAATATTACTGGGCTTAATATCTCGATGGATAATCGGACAGAGTTCGCCTTGATACAGAATTCCTTTGTGGGCAGACTCTAAGCCAAAACAAATTTGACGCACAACTTTTAAGAAGCGATCAATACTCAAGGGTCGATATTTGATCACATCACTCAGACTTTCCCCTTGTAAAAATTCCATCACATAAAAGGGAATTTCTTTTTCATCCAATCCATAATCCTTCACGCGCACAATATGACTGCTTTTTTCCCCCAACAGAGCCGAAATCGTCGCTTCTCGCTCAAAGCGTTCTTTCATTTTCTGATTGAGTAGGGCTTGGGAAAGAAACTTAACGGCGACCGTGACTCCACCGAGCAGTTTGTCCTCAGCCCGATAAACCTGGCCCATAGCACCACTCCCCGCAAGTTCTATCAGTTGATAACGGTTAGCAAGTAGGCGGCGATGTCTGGTATCGGGAGGCATAGTTGAACGAACCTTGGGTGGGGGGTGAGGGAATAGGAAATTCGGTTAGATAAAATTAGGGTTGGCGTTCCAGGATAGCTTCCATCGTACTGGTGAGATAATGGCCCGCCAGAATGCCACCCGCAAAATGATAACGATGGTCACTCAATCGATGAAATGTCTCGAAACCACTTTTACGTTGGCGATCGCCGAGAACCCAATAGCGTTGAATAATGGACTCTGGTGCAATCCATCCTTCTCCTTCGACTCGCCCTAAGACACTTTGTTGCAACACGTAAGTATATTGGCGTTCTTCGCCATTTAACCGTCCGCGATATTGAAAAGATATTTCGTCGCGATCGCTGTCGGGAAAAACGAGTTTTGTCACCATTGTAAACCAGTCTTCCTGATTCCAGGCGATAATCGTCCGTCCTTTTACGGTCATAGGCATTTCATTGCGTTCTAACCAATGACCTTCAATATTCCAACGTCCTGCTTCCATTAAAAAGGTGTGTGTCAAGCTACCACTCCTTAGAATTAATTGTGAGGTTTGAAAATACACCTTTGTAACCCTAGTATTCCCACAAGCGGTGTAAAACTTACCACTACGGAGAAAATTATTCACCCCAAAATGTCAGGATGATGACAGCACGGGACGGTGAATTTCTCCGAGTAATTGGGATTGTTTAGCTCCTGTTACCTGGGGTAAGTTACCTGTAAATCCGTCATGGAAACGCCAGTAGGCCAGCACCGCAAAGGCGATCGCCTCTTTGAAGTTGACATTGAGTCCCACGTCATCCGTCGTTAATAACATCGTTTCCGATGGTAAATTCGCCTTAAAGCGTTCCCTTAAGTATAAATTATGACTCCCTCCCCCGCACAGAAGAATGGAATCGGGTAGTTGGGGTAAAAAACGCTGATAACTGTCAATGACAGAAAGAACCGTTAATTCGGTCAGGGTGGCTAAAAAATCGCTTTCACTCAGTTCATAGGATTGGGCCTCTGTCCAACAATTACTGAGATACATTTCTCCAAAAAGCTCTCTTCCCGTCGATTTTGGCGGTGGATGTTTAAAAAAAGCCTGTTTTAACCAATGATCAACCAGTTCTTGGCAGACTTTACCCTGAGCGGCCCATTGACCGTTGGGATCGTAGGTTTGTTTGCCTTGGGTGAATTTTTGCACCGCTAAATCAATCAAGACATTGCCAGGCCCCGTATCCCAACCGCAAATATGGTCTTCCCAATGCTCTTGGTGTCGGGGGGGAAGATAGGTGACATTACCGATTCCTCCCAAATTTTGGATACAGCGATGTTCCGTCGGGTGACTAAGCAGACAGGCATCCACTTTGGGAACAAGTGGTGCGCCCTGCCCTCCTGCGGCGATATCTGCTACGCGAAAGTTACTAACGGTGGGAATTCCTGTTAAATAGGCGATCGCGTCACCTCTTCCCAGTTGCCAACTGTAACCTAGTTCCATCGGTTTTGAGGCATCGGGCGGACGATGAAACACCGTCTGGCCATGAGAGCCAATTAAGTCGGCTGGGGGCATTCCTTTCTGCACGGTTTCGGCGGCTAGGGCAAATTGGGCCGCGATCGCGTCGTCCAGGTGAGCCAATTCAGGCAGACTCAAAACCGCACCGCCAGCGACTTCAATAATTTCTTCTCTCAACTCTGTGGGATAGGGATAGGTCGCCCCATTGAGGAGATCGACTTTTAAATTGAGACCTGACCCTGTGATTTCTACTAGGCAAGCATCAATGCCATCGACGGATGTACCGCTCATCAATCCAATACAGTGCATTTGAACCTCTAAATTACTGGAGTCGGGATGCCATTGTGAGAACACCCTGTTGACCGATCAGGATTTCCCGTAATAGGGTACAAATTCCAACCAAGAGAATGGGGGTAATATCTACACCGCCCAGGGGAGGAATTAATTTGCGTGCAGGAATGAGAAATGGTTCGGTGGGAAGGGCGATCAGCTTCCAGGGTAGGCGAGTCAGTTCTACCTGGGGATACCAGGTCAAAATAATGCGAAAAATGAACAAAACCGTCATCAGAGCTAGAAGAATACCGAGAGCAATATTAATAAAATCCATCTGGGGTCAGTCATTATTTTTATAGATACAACCTAATTTTACGAAGTTTTCAAGCCAAAAGTCAAAACTTAGAGGATGGGTTAATTCTTTTTCTCATTCAAAAAACCATTTCTTCGTTAAAAGAAAATGCGATCGCCTTGATGTATGGCTTAATTTTATATAATGACTGATGATTCCATTACTCAAACAATCTATAACCATGAAAAGTGCAGATGAACTAAGACAGGAACGAATTGATGACGAAATTATTGTCGATTGCTATGACGAAGAAGAAGAGATGATGGGATGGTACTACTATCTACAGGAAAAATTAACTTTTCCTTTTACTGCGAAATATCGATCTTCAGCTAAAGGACACGGAAAAACAACCAAACTATTACAGGTGGTTGGGATGGCTGATGAGGATGAATGCAATAGAGAAATACAAGTCATGATTCGATTACAAGAAGATCGAGTTGAAGATCAAATTCCTGTGGCTCTTTCCCAACTTGAAGGAGTTGAGGTAGATGAAGCAACGGCAGAGGCGATCGCGGATTGGCACTATTGGGTTGAATAGGGCGATCGCTTTTTGTTTTCAATATCTAAACGGCGATCGCAGTTTAATTGTAAATCAAGAAAAATTAATAGCTTTGGGGTTGAAAGTTTTCAGGCGCATCGAGTTCAAATACTTGGTCGTGAATGCGAGCGACATAGAATCCTTCCTGTAGCGTTTTTTCGCGCAATTCGGGAGACATATCAACAGCAGCTAAAATGCCGTAGAGTTGTTTATCTTTATGTTCAGAAAAAAAGGTACGAAAACGTTGCAAAATACTTTTTAATTGAGTAATAGAATCTTCTCTTGCATGACTTTTGACC
>JBEIFD010000202.1:0-6888 GCA_040382535.1 Merismopediaceae cyanobacterium | reverse complement strand
GGTCATTACGCGATCGATTTTCATCCCTGTATGACGCTTTCACCACCCGAAACGCCAGGTAACACGGAAAAAGAAGGAGAACGTCAGGGAGGAGCGCAGACCTATCCTTTCCAAATTCCTTTGCGGGCTATGATTCCCCAGAAAATTGATAATTTGCTCGTCGCAGGAAAGGCGATCGCGGTGAGTCATATTGCTTCAGCGGCCTATCGAGTTCATTCCTACGAGTGGTCATCAGGGGCGGCGGCGGGAACAGTGGCGGCCTTTGCATTAGATCAAAAAATCATGCCATTTCAGTTAGTGCAAGAACCATTAGTACAGCAGAAAAAATTGCAGGAATTACAATTATTATTAAATGATAATGATAATCCGACAACTTTTCCCAATACTTCTATTTTTAATGAAACTTGGGACGATTGGAAATAGCTACTGTTGGGCGCAAGCCTTGCACCCCTACGATTCTCTAAAAATTCGTGAAAAAAATGCACATTAAACATATTACTGTCAAAAATTTTCGCTGTTTTGAGCATCTTGAATTTGATCTCAATCCCGATATTAATATTTTTGTGGGCAATAATGGTTCTGGAAAGAGTGCAGTTCTAGACGCGATCGCTGCCGCAATGTATCCTTATGTTGCCCAAATCCAGGAAATTGCAGAAAAAAAACTAGAATTTCTTCCCGTTTTTAAGAAAGATTTACCCGTTCAAAAAAAAGGTAATAAACAGAAAATTCAACCAGAGTTTACTATCGTTGTTAAAGATTTTCCCGACTGGAAAATACTTTATGAACTTCTTCAAGAAAATTCATCTTCAAAGTTATTTCTGGGTGAATTTGAACAATACAAAAAAAGCTACAAACAAAGCGGAACAAAAAATCTGTCTGTAGCATTAAAAGACAAGTTTTCTGATAATTATGATCCTTCTTGTGAACTTTCTGTCATCGCTTATTACAAAAGTGAACGTAATGCAACAAAAATTGATGAAACTAAAACTATTTCTAATCAATCTTTTGATAGATTTGATGCGCTCAATGATCCTTTTGATGGAACGTCTAATTTTACCGATTTAGTAAATTGGTTTTTTGTGCGTGAATTTCAAGAATTAAGAGAAGGTAAAAATCAGGGTAACATTAATTATGAATTACCAGATCTGAAACAAGTTAGAAATGCGATTAAAACGATTATTCATCCCGAAGCTCGTGTTTATTGTACTCAAACAACCTCTGTTAAATTGATGGTTGAATGGACAATGGAAACAGGCGAAAAACGAGAACTCACTCTCAATCAACTTAGTGCTGGCTATCGTAATATGTTGGCATTAGTAATGGACTTTGCGCGACGTTTAGCCCAAGCCAATCCCCATCTAGAAAATCCCCTAGAAGCCGAAGCTATCTTAATGATTGATGAACTCGATTTACATTTACATCCCACCTGGCAACAAAAAATTATTCCCGATCTACGAAAAGTCTTTCCCAATACTCAAATTATTGCCACAACCCACAGTCCCGAAATTGTTACAACAGTTGACCGCGATCAGGTTTGGATACTCGAAGATTATCAAATAAAACCCTGTCCCTATCTAACAAAAGGAATGAAAAGTTCAGATATTGTTCGTTATGTTTTAGGCTTACAAAATCTGCGACCAGATACCGAAGAATCGAGAAAATTAACCGCTCTTTTTCAAGCGATCGATAATGAAAATTTAGAAGAAGCAAAACGATTGCAACAAGAACTGCAAGAATGGGAATTTTTTGATGCGGATATAACGAGAGCCGATATGCAGATTCGTCGCTTAGAAAGGAGACTGAGCGCATGAAAAGAGTTCTTAAATCTACTGAGCCTCCTGAACTTGAAAAATATAAACAAAGGTACTCTAGCCAATTCAGAAAATGGAAAGATTTAAAAAAAAATACCGAAACATATAATGCTGTCCGCAACACTTTAGTAAAAGATCAAAAAGGACTTTGTGCCTATTGTGAAATAACTCTCAATGAAAAAAATCGCTCCGTTGAACATTTTATTCCCTGCAACCAATCAACAAAAGAAAACAATTATGACCTAGATTGGTCTAATATGTTGGCTATCTGTTGTCCGCCAGGTGGACTCACAGAAAATGATTTAAAAAATTTAGGACTATCTCACAATTTTCCTTGTTGTGGAAAATCCAAAGATGGTTTTGTTCCTGATGAACGATTATTAAATCCCCTTCAATTAAGCAATTTATGTTTATTCCGTTTTAACAACGAAGATGGTGAAATTAAACCCGATGAAACAGTTTGTAAACAGGTCGGAATTTCTATCGAAAATGCCCAATTTACGATAGAAAAACTAGGGCTGAATGTTCAACGATTGAAGGATAAAAGATTGGTATTGATTGAAGAAATTACACAAGAGCTTGATGAGCTTGATGATGGAATTATTGATCCTATTGATTTAGACAAAAAAGTTGCAGAAATGTATTTTGGAGACGGAACAAAAAATTGGCCTCGTTTTTTTACTACAATTCGCTGGATGTTAAAAGAAGGAGCCGAACAACATTTGAAAGAGATTTATTATTCGGTTTGAGTTTTGAATGCGATCGCATTTTATAAATTGCAACTCAACACTGAATAAAAATAATGATTGAAGTATTTTATGATTTATCCAATTACTAATTTTTGTTTATTGGCACTTTGCAAAAACTTCCATAAATTTTAGAAATCGATCACCCTGTCCCTCCATAAATCCACCTAACCAAACACCTTTCCATACTGCTAAAAATGGTAAATGACCTTGGGGAGCGGTTTCTGAAAAAACTAAGTCATCATGATTAATAATCCATCCTTTATCATTATACCAGCCCAAATTTTTACCGATAGATTGCCAGTTTTTAGAATTAAAATTTTTCAACATTTCCGATTTTTGACTAACGAATTTTTGAGATGAAAAACTAAATTTCTGATTGCTGTACTTTTGCCATAATTTATCTATAATTTTTAAGTCATCACAAGGAAAATTTACAATATCTTCAATTCGCAAATAACTTGATGAGCGATTCATTTGAACTAGCATTAATCGACTGGTTTCTTGATCTGCTTTTTTCCATTCTTTTTGCTTAAGGAATATTTCTAGCTCTTGGTATTTTGCAGGGATTGTAATAGCTTGAGTAAAAGAGCTTTGAGAATTATATTGTAGAGAGGGTTGAATCACCGAACTCAATGTTTTTAAGTCCTGTAAAACAACCTCAGCAGATTGATAGCGATTATCGACGCTAAATTCTGTTAGTTTATCGAAAATATCTCCTAATTTGTCGCTAACCTTTCGATTTATTAAATGTAAACAAGTTACTCCTAGACTATAGAGATCACTTGCATAAGTAACTCTTCCAGTTGCTTGTTCAGGCGCAATATAACCAGCCGAGCCAATAACAGTTCCATTTTCTGAAGGACTAATTTTTGAAGCTCCAAAATCAACTAGAAAAAATCGATCATCTTTATCATTGCCAATAATATTTTCTGGCTTAATATCTCGATGAATAACGTCCTGACTATGAATAAAACTTAGAATTGGTAAAATATTGCTTAAAATATTAATAATTTTTTGTTCAGTAAAAACGCCATTTTCTTCTAATTGTTGTTGTAGGTTCTTGCCTGAAACATATTCTTGGATAAGATATTGACGATTATCTTCATGAATAAAATAGGCGTATAATTCTGGAATTTGGGGATATTTACCTAATTGTTCGAGTCTAACTGCTTCTTGTTGAAATAATTGAGAGGCTTTGTCTAGAGACGCTTGACCTTGTACTAATGGAAAAAATTGTTTTATGACGCAATAAGGTTTCGATGGCTTATCTTCATCAATAGCCAGAAAAGTTTTGCCAAATCCTCCTTGTCCAATTTGTCGAATAGCTCGATAACGCTCTCGAAGTAATAATTTGCTTCCACAATATTGACAAAATTTATGAGTAGTTAAACTTTGTTTAAGACAGTTTGAATTCAGACATTGACTCATAATCGACGAATGGAAAGTTAATAAATAATTTATGGTAACAAAAAAAGGAGCCGCTTTTCTATTGCAAAACTCCCTTCAATTATAAATCAATAAATTAAAAATTAGAGTGCGTTTGCACCAGCTACCACTTCCAACAACTCTTGGGTAATTGCCGCTTGTCTGGCACGGTTATAGGATTGAGTTAGAGAACGGATCAATTGACCAGCATTGTCACTCGCGTTACTCATTGCGGTCATCCGTGCGGCCAACTCACTGGCGGCTGATTCCTGGAGCGCACGCAGTAATTGGTTGGTATTGTACAAAGGAAGGAGAGCGTCCAAAATTTGCACAGGATCTTGTTCAAAAATCATATCCTGGGGAAAACTGGAAACTTCACTGCCGACTTTTTCCCGTTCTACTTGGAACTTACCACCACGAGTTATTAGACGGAAAATTTCATCATCCTTGACCTCTAAACCCTGGGGCGTTAAAGGAAATAGGGTTTGAATAACAGGCTGAGAACTGATTAAGGATAAAAAGCGAGTATAAACTAATTCCACCCGATCAACGGAGCCAGAGACAAACAGAGCCACGATCGCATCGGCAATTTGAGCCGCTTCAGACGCAGTGGGAATTTGGTTAAGATTGGTGTAATTAGCGGCAATATTGGTATCACGACGACCAAAATATTGACTGGCTTTACGTCCAACTACAATCAATTGAACATTAATGCCCTGGGATTGGAGTTCTTTCATCCGTTGTTCTCCCCGACGGATCGCGTTGGCATTGTAACCACCGCATAGACCGCGATCGCCAGAAACTACTAAAAGCGCGACGGATTTTACATCCCGTTGTTCAAACAGGGGAAGATTTACGTCTCCAAAGGCAAGACGATTTTGAAGATTGTATAAAACTTGGGCGAGGGCATCGGCGAAAGGACGGGTGGCAAGAACTTGTTCCTGGGCGCGACGAACTTTTGCGGCGGCCACCAAGCGCATGGCTTCTGTAATTTTTTTCGTATTTTTGACCGACTGGATGCGATCGCGGATAGATTTTAGATTAGGCATGGTGTTATACCATTGAAATTAAAGAAAAAACGTTTAAAATGGGTAAAAAAAATAGTTAATAGATCCTAGTTTCTAGTTTAATTCTATCCACTGATCACTATTAACTATTCCCTAATTAAGCAAAGGTTTGAGAAAATTCGTTGATTCCTTCTTTAAGAAGTGTTTCAGCTTCATCGGTTAGGGCTTTATCTTTAACCAAAATTTCAACGTATTTAGGCTTATTGGTTTTCAAATATTCCCGTAATCCTTCAGCAAAGTCCGTCGCTTTGTCCACAGGAACTTTGTCGATATAACCGTTCAAACCTGCATAGGCGATCGCAACCTGTTCCCACACACCCAAAGGAGAATTTTCGGGCTGTTTGAGGATTTGACGCAGACGTTGACCCCGTGCCAATTGAGCTTGGGTAGAAGCATCTAGGTCAGACGCAAACTGAGAAAACGCTTCTAATTCAGCAAATTGAGCCAATTCTAGTTTCAATTTACCCGCAACTTTTTTCATTGCCTTGGTTTGAGCCGCCGAACCAACCCGACTAACGGAAACCCCCGCGTCGATCGCTGGACGGAAACCGCCGTTAAATAAGTTGGTAGAAAGGAAGATTTGACCGTCGGTAATGGAAATGACGTTGGTCGGAATATAAGCCGAAACGTCACCCGCTTGGGTTTCAATGATGGGTAAAGCGGTCATGCTACCACCACCGAGGGCATCGCTCAATTTAGCGGCACGCTCTAACAAACGGGAGTGGATGTAGAAAACGTCTCCAGGATAGGCTTCCCGACCAGGAGGACGACGCATTAACAAGGACATTTGACGATAGGACTGGGCCTGTTTGGTCAAATCATCATAGATCACGAGGGTGTGCTTACCTTGATACATGAAGTGTTCCGCCAAAGTCGCGCCTGTGTAGGGAGCGAGGTATTGCAGAGTAGCAGAATCATTGGCATTCGCGGCAACGACAATCGTATATTCCATCGCACCTTTTTCGGTCAGCGCGTCAATAACTTGAGCAACGGTAGAAGCTTTTTGACCGATCGCCACATAAACACAAACCACATCTTCGGATTTTTGGTTAATGATGGTATCGATCGCGATCGCGGTTTTACCCGTTTTGCGGTCTCCAATGATTAACTCCCGTTGACCCCGACCCACAGGAATCATCGCATCAATAGAAGTAATCCCCGTCTGCATCGGTTCACAAACCGACTTCCGAGAAACAATTCCAGGCGCAGGAGACTCTAACAAGCGAGTTGCTGTCGTGGCAATAGGGCCTTTTCCATCAATGGGACGAGCCAAAGCATCGACCACCCGACCGAGCATGGCATCCCCAATGGGAATTTGAGCAATTTTTCCTGTTGCTTTGACCGTACTGCCCTCTTGGATACCAAAACCGTCCCCAATCAACACCGCACCCACGTTATCTTCTTCTAAGTTGAGGGCGATACCAATGGTTCCATCTTCAAATTCCAATAATTCCTGGGACATGGCTTTTTCTAACCCATAGATCCGAGCCGTGCCATCTCCCACCTGGAGAACGGTTCCCACATTAGAAACCTGAACATCTTGGTCATAGGACTCAATCTGTTGGCGAATAATATTACTAATTTCGTCTGGTCTGATGCTTACCATAGTTTTACTGTTTTACCGTTGGATAATTTAACTAAAATGAACGTGAAATTAATTAAACAATTTCAGTTTTTCTCAACTTTATCAACACAGTTCAAGTAATCATTTGCACTCAAAACTGCTGATTGATAATCTTAAGCAGCACCGCCCAAACTGAGGCTGATCCGTCTTAATTGTCCTTTGAGGCTAGAGTCAAAAACTTCAGAACCCACTTTAATAATGACCCCACCGAT
>JBEIFD010000201.1:0-6906 GCA_040382535.1 Merismopediaceae cyanobacterium | reverse complement strand
CAACTTAAGCAACAACAAGAACAAAATCATGAAAGATAAAAAATTCTCTTGTGTAAAATCAAACTTCTTTCCAAACTCAATCCAAACGTTGATTTAACCCAAAAAAGAAAGAATCGACTATTGTGTCTCTAATTTTTTCATATTAGGTTGCCACCAGTCATACCACTGGCTCCAAATCGTTTCTAAGGTTTTATATTTTTCAGCTAATAAAGCTTCACTGACATTGACAGGAATAGGGGTCGAAATCGCAGTCCATAAACAACGGGCATCCACTAAATCATTAAGTCCAGCGAACCATCCGAGAGTTCTGGCAAAACTGAAGCCATGTTCATATTTATTTTTTGTAAATTGCTCTGACGTGGCAGTAGCTTTCCCGACGGGGTTAATACAGGCAGTGAGATAGGCTCGGTTGTTATAGGAAGTTAAGGCATAAAAACCAGTACGATATTGTTCTTTAATGGTTAAGAATGCAGAAGCGGGGGGTGCAATTCCATGAATCATCATTAGTCGGCCAACATTTCCTTCGGCATAATTTTCATAATGAACTTGAATATCTACTGTGTTGTTATCTTGATTGCGGTACTGATAAAGATGACCGATCGCTTTTCCCTCTGATGGTTCAATAGACTGATTTTTAACCAATTGCCAATCAGAAAGGTCAATCTGTGTGGGGAACTGAATCGATTTAGCAGTAGTAGCGGCTATCTTGTTTTTATCCACCGTCGGCATCATCAATGCTCTACCCGTTTCGACTAATATTCCCGTCAACAGCAATGCACACACACCGATTCTGATGGTTTGCCAACGATTAGTGGTTAAAGTCATGATGATTTTCGTTTATCTATTGCAGATGAAGGATTTAAATTACGAACATAGACGAGCCAACAAAATAGTCCAAACATAAATACAGAAATAATGGCGAATGATAAACTGCCATCAGAACTATGCCAGTATTCAAAGGCTTTGGGTTGCTGAACATCGACGAAAAATGCTAGTAACGCAACCCGAAACGCATTGACCATAAAACCGAGCGTAACGGCGATCGCAATACAAATCACTTTTTGCCAATGACTAATGGAAATCAAGAAAAAGAAAAGTATCGCAATACAGAGCATTAAAACAATACTTTCGACTCCAGAACAAGCTCCATAAACTTCCACTCGTCCTGTAGGAAGCGCAATGACAACTCCCTGACGAACCACATCAAACCCAACAAACCAGAGCATAAACGCCGATACCTTAGCGGTCAGTAGGGGTAAATCAAAGGCATTGAGAACAATCGTCACCAGTCGCAAAAATAAGAGTAAACCTAATAAAATTATTTCTTTTCCATAGCTTTTTAAAGATTTAAACCCAGAAGCAATTAAAATTACCCCTACTCCAGCGATTAAGGGAAATAGACGCAAGGAAGAATCCGTCGTGCTTAGGTTTCTAATGATCACTAAAACCACTAAAACCATTCCCACAAAAGTTGAAGCCGTATCACTCTCTAGGATAAGTTTGTTTCGCCTATCCCAGAGCAACGAACCAATGGTTAACCAGGTAAGAGTTGCTGTACTAAATAAATTTTCGTTCTGGGATTTATCAATTAGGGTCAAATGCAGTAGAATAAGACCGCTACTGAGGGCGACCAACCAATATTTAATCTTCTGTAATGATTTTGTCCAGTTCATTTCTCCTCGTCCATTTCAATCGGAAGGTTTACAGAAAAACAATAAAAATATTAAATTTCAGTATTGTAGAGGGGATTTGTTGATCTATTTGCGATCGCGCAGTGCTGTCTTGCGATCGCAAAAAATATTATCAGCATTCCATTCTAATCGATAAATCTTCAAAATAAAGAATATCATCTGCCCAACCTGCTAAACTAGAAAGGTTGTATAAAATCGCACATTCAGGCTTTCGGGTGTTTCTGACACAGAAATCCACCTGAATGGAGGCTAAACCCGAATAGGAGACAATTAATATGGCCGTCGTTTCTCTCGCTGAATTGTTGGAGTCAGGAGTTCACTTTGGGCATCAAACCCGACGCTGGAACCCCCGCATGGCTCCCTACATCTACACTGCCCGTAATGGGGTGCATATCATTGATTTGGTGCAAACTGCCCAGTTGATCGAAGATGCCTACGATTACGTCCGCAAATCCTCCGAACAAGGTAAACGTTTTCTCTTTATCGGAACCAAACGCCAGGCCTCTGGCATCATCGCCCAGGAAGCCCATCGTTGTGGTGCTAACTTTGTTAACCAACGCTGGTTAGGAGGAATGCTCACCAATTGGGAAACCATCCGCAATCGGGTAGAACGCCTCAAAGAGTTAGAAAACCTAGAAAATAGTGGTCCGCTCGATCGCCGTCCCAAAAAAGAAGCTTCGGTTCTTCGTCGGGAACTGGGTAAACTCCAAAAATATCTCGGTGGGATTAAAACCATGCGAAAAATCCCTGATATTGTGGTCGTTGTCGATCAGCGTCGGGAATATAACGCCATCCAGGAATGTCAAAAATTAGGTATTCCGATTATCTCTTTATTAGATACCAACTGTGACCCCGATGCCGTTGATATTCCTATTCCCGCTAACGACGATGCTATTCGTTCGATTAAGCTGATTTTAGGTAAACTTGCTGATGCTATCTACGAAGGTCGTCATGGGCAACTCGCGACAGATGAGGACTATGAAGAATTTGAAGATGAATTAAGCGATGAACAAGAGTTTGTAGATGGTGATTTCAGTGATGAAGACATCGACGACTCTGACACCAGTGAAATTGCATAATCTTTAGTGAGCTAAATTAGGATAGAAGTCTGTTAGGAAGAATACCTTTTCTTCCCAGACTCCCTATCTCATGTCATCATGAAATATTAAGATCAAGACATTAGGAAACATTAAAATGGCAGAAATTTCGGCAAAACTCGTTAAAGAACTCCGTGACAAAACTGGCGCGGGCATGATGGACTGCAAAAAAGCGTTAGGTGAAAATGACGGAGATATCACTAAATCCATCGAGTGGCTTCGTCAAAAAGGTATCTCTTCTGCTGAGAAAAAAGCAGGACGTACCGCCGCCGAAGGTCTAGTACACAGTTATATCCACTTTGGCGGACGTATTGGTGTCTTAGTCGAAGTCAACTGTGAAACGGATTTTGTGGCACGGGGTGAAAAATTCAAGGAATTGGTCAACAATATTGCCATGCAAATTGCGGCCTGTCCTAATGTGGAATTTATTAAAGTAGAAGACATTCCTGCGAGCCTTGCGGCTAAAGAAAAAGAAATCGAAATGGGCCGCGATGATTTGGGGAATAAACCTGAAAATATCAAGGAAAAAATTGTTCAAGGTCGGATTGACAAACGACTCAAGGAACTTGCTTTGGTAGAGCAACCCTTCATTAAAGATCAAAACATTACGATCGAAGAGTTGGTTAAGCGCAGTGTTGCTGAATTGGGTGAAAATATCCAAATTCGACGCTTTACTCGTTTTAACCTCGGTGAAGGGATCGAGAAAGAATCCCTCAGCTTTGCTGAAGAAGTTGCGGCTCAAACAGGACAAAAGGCGGTTGCTGAAGCTCCTCCTGAAGCGGTAAAAGCGGAAGAAGTCGCTCCTGAAAAATCGGTCAAAGGCGGTAAGAAGAAAAAGTAAGTTTCCCTCAAAAGGGAGTAAGCCTTACGCCCCTACGAAAAGAGCAAAAGTTTAACGTTTTGTCGTTGCTTTTGCTTTTTTTGCCTATATGATTTCATCTGGATTAATTCCCAACTCTTTTAATTTTTGAGCTAACTTTTCTATTCGTTGTTGTCCTTTTTCCTTTGCTAGTTTTTCTTGTTCTTTAGCGAGTTTTTCCTGTAAAGCAACTTCTGTCAATGTGGGGACTAAATCATTTTCCGCCGTAAAATAACGTAATTTACTATCTAAAATTCCTAAATATAATCCCAATTGCTCACTCCAAAGATGCCCATTTTTCTGGGACATAATGGGTTGATATTTTCCGTTGATTAAACTAAAACCTTCAAATTCCAAGCTATTCGGATCAAACCAGAAATATTCAGGAGTACGAAATGTATTTTGATAAAGCTCTTTTTTGGTTGTGCGGTCTATTTTTGCGGTAGAATTCGAGAGAATTTCGATAATCAGATTGGGGTATTTACCACCTTCTCCCCAAACCACCCAGCTTTTTCGTGGCCGTTTTTCGGTATCCAAAACCACAAAAAAATCAGGCCCACAGAAATCTCGTTTTTTCAGTTGTGCTTCATTGTAATAAATTGTGAGATTCCCTGACGCATAGTAGTTGCTTCTTTCTCGCCATAACCAATCTAAGCAAGTTAGCAATAGAATAATTTGCTGAAGATGCAGATCACTTTCCACAGGGGGTTCATCACTCCACAGGTCGGTAGGAGGACAGGTTGTTTCGGTGGTGAAATTCAGGGTTGTCATTGTTCTAAACCCGTTGTCACTTTTGAATTAATAATAACAAGAATATTGAAGTTAGACGGTCGTTTTTGCTCAGAGGAACAGTTTAAAAATTATTTGTCGAGCCAATTTTAAGTCAGTCATGGCTAAATCGATCATATAAAGGGTTTGAGCCATTGTCGAGTCAGAGCAATATCTAAACAAAAACGGGCGATCGCGAAACCAATAATGCCTTCTAATAAAACGATCGCCAGCAAAACACCATTATCGACAAGGGGCTCGGTCATTTCCGCCAGTCCTCCCCCTCGTACCAGCCCAAAGGCGAGAATAGCTCCTTCCTTGAGGTGAGAATTGCTATCCGTGCGAATAATGTAGCGATAGGTGACACCAAATAAAAAGCCACTCAACAAAGCGATCGCCAATTTAATCAACGTTTCTTCAGTATTTAGACCAAACGTCCGATTCACCAACACCGATAAACCATAGGTGATCCCAAAGGCTGTTCCCGCGATGCCACCCGCTTTCAGGGATTCGATCCGTTCTTTTAGCGTAATTTCCATTGAATCTGTGTTCTCAAACATACCCAAATAGACGTATCATAGTTTTGTTGTCGTTGAAAAATTTTAATCTTAGTAAGGCAGTCAGCTATGGATATTTTGACATTAGGTTGGGTGAGCGTTTTGGCTTTATTTACCTGGTCTATTGCAATGGTTGTTTGGGGTCGTGACGGTTTCTAACAGTGGAAACAACATTACTAATCACACTTTTTTGGTCGGCCTTCGCTCTTTTAATTATAGTGAGCGGCGGTATCCTCTATCTCACGACTTTAGAATGGCGCGATCGCCGTCGTCAAGATCAAGATAAAAAAATGGGGCGTTAAACCTTAACGTTAGTTTCTGATGATAGATCTACGCTTACCTAGACGCTTAATTTTTGTCGTTCTAATTGGATTAGGGTTAATCGTTAGTTTGGTGCTGAATACTGGCTTTCTTGTCCAGGCGGCGACTTCAACGACGAGAGACCCCATCATTATGGCGGCGGGAGATATCGCTTGCGATCCCCAAAGTTCTAATTTTAATGATGGCAAAGGAAAAAATGGCAATTGTCAGATGATGGCAACCTCTGATGTGGTTATCAAGGCGAAACCCAATGCGGTTTTGGCGTTAGGTGATAATCAGTATGAAAAGGGTGAATTTGCCAATTTTCAAGTATCCTACGATCCGACCTGGGGAAGATTTAAGTCTATTACCCGTCCCGTTCCTGGGAATCATGAATATTACGGCAGTAACGCCGAAGGTTACTATCAATATTTTGGTAAGGCCGCAGGCGATCGCGATAAGGGTTATTACAGTTTTAATTTAGGAAACTGGCATTTGATTGCCCTGAACTCGAATTGTAAGGCGATCGGCGGTTGTAACGTCGGCTCTCCCCAGGAAAAATGGTTAAAAGCAGATTTAAAGAAAAATCCGAAAGCTTGCACCCTGGCCTATTGGCATCATCCCCGCTTTTCTTCTGGAACTCACGGCAACAACAAAATCGTTGAAGACCTTTGGAAGGATTTGTACGACGCAGGGTCCGA
This sequence comes from Merismopediaceae cyanobacterium, assembly GCA_040382535.1. Taxonomy (GTDB): domain Bacteria; phylum Cyanobacteriota; class Cyanobacteriia; order Cyanobacteriales; family Microcystaceae; genus Snowella. Next base: position 933 of record JBEIFD010000201.1, on the reverse strand, counting down.
ATTAGTGCTATCGGGTCACGACCACAGTTATGAACGATTTGCACCCCAGGGCTTAGATGAAAAGGCCGATCCCCAAAAAGGAGTTCGACAAATAGTCATCGGCAATGGCGGTAAAAGTCTTTATCCTTTTAAAACGATCCGAGCCAATAGTGAAGTCCGTGACAATGAAAGCTACGGCGTGCTAAAGGTTTCTCTCCATGCTAAAAGCTACGATTGGGAATTAATGCCGATCGCGGGTGATACCTTCACCGACAAGGGATCGACTCCCTGCCATTAAAGTATGAATCTCGTATGAAATTTTCAACTCTTTTAAACAGCGATCACCGAATCCTGTAATGAATGAAATTTACGGAGTAACAACCCGCGTTTGAGCTTGTAAATGAGACTTGGGTTTTGATTTCACCACAATTTCCACATCTCGACCCAACGCATTTAAAAAACGAAACAATTGTACCGTCGAGAAAACCGATAATTTCCCATTGATTAATGCCAAAATTTTAGGCTGGTCAATGCCCAGAAGTTCTGCTGCCTCAGTTTGAGTGATTTTCTGCTTAGTAATAATACTCCTGATTTTACGGGCAAGTTCTGCTTTGACCAGTAACTCGTCAGCGTTTTCCAACCCCAAATCTGCAAACACATTGCCGCTACTTGTTTGTATCTCAACCTCGTGAGTCATAATTTACCTTCCTTGTTGTTGACTGTAATGGTCTGAATAGTGTTCTTTAGCTCGTTTAAGCCTTGTTTCAATCAATTCAATCTCTTGCTTGGGAGTTGCAATACCTTGCTTTGATTTCTTCTGAAAAACGTGTAAAACATAAACCACACCAGCCAGTTTTACGGTATAAACAGCTCGGTAGGTATCTCCGTTAAAATCTTCTATAACTTCAAGTACCCCAGCCCCCTTGAATCCTTTGAGTGGCTTGGCTAAAGGGT
>JBEIFD010000200.1:0-6920 GCA_040382535.1 Merismopediaceae cyanobacterium | reverse complement strand
CATGGAGTTTTCGCCTCTAATTGTATTTATTTCTATTGACAGTATCTTACCTATTGCCAGAAAAGTAAATATAGAAAGTTCATACATTTTTCGCGATTACTCAATGTAGAGAAAATTAAATACAAAAAAGCGATCGCCCTTCCTGATTAAGGAAAACGCGATCTCCCTCTCCCCATTCAGAAAAAAGCGATCTCTCCTTCATTATTTCAAAAGGATTCTAGCAACAGATTTTTTTTGCTGTAAAATTTTCGTTGATTACATCGGACGCGATCTCGAAAGCCCTATCGTACCGTGACCAAGGATAATCTATACAACGAATTGCTCACAGTTAGGGAAAAATCAGGTTGACATTTTGTTGCAACTCTTAACAAAAAATCAGTCTTTTTGAGTTAATCCCTTGGTACACTGGAATTTAAGTATCGTTTTTTGCGTTACGAGCCGTTTGCATCCAAGAAAAAACTCGTGTAAATAATTTATGGTTACTACTCTCCAAAAACCTGAATTTGAGGAACTCCGTCCTGGCATTAAAGCCCCAGCAAAAGAAACCATTCTCACTCCTCGGTTCTATACCACCGATTTTGATGAAGTGGCAAAAATGGATATCTCTCCCAATGAGGAAGAGTTACGGGCCATTCTCGAAGAATTCCGCGTTGACTATAACCGCCATCATTTTGTTCGAGACGAAGATTTTGAACAGTCTTGGGAACACATTGACGGGGAAAAACGCCGCCTATTCATGGAATTTCTAGAGCGTTCCTGTACCGCAGAATTTTCTGGATTTTTACTCTACAAAGAATTGGGAAGACGCTTAAAAACCACCAGTCCGTTGTTGGCTGAGTGCTTTAACTTGATGTCACGGGATGAAGCGCGTCATGCTGGCTTTTTGAATAAGGCCATGTCGGATTTCGATTTATCCTTAGATTTAGGATTTTTGACCAAGAGCCGTAAATATACCTTCTTTAAGCCTAAATTCATTTTCTACGCGACCTATCTCTCTGAAAAAATTGGCTATTGGCGTTATATCACCATTTATCGTCATTTAGAAAAACACCCTGAAGATCGGGTTTATCCGATTTTTAAGTTTTTTGAAAACTGGTGTCAGGACGAAAACCGTCACGGCGACTTTTTTGATGCCATTATGAGAGCGCAACCGAATACCCTCAATGATTGGCGGGCGCGGCTTTGGTGTCGTTTCTTCCTCTTGTCGGTTTTTTCCACGATGTATTTGAATGACATTCAACGGGCAGATTTCTACGCAATTTTGGGCTTAAATGCTCGCAATTACGACAAGGAAGTGATCAAAAAAACCAATGATACGGCGGGCCGTGTTTTCCCCGTTATTCTGGATATTGAAAAGCCAGAGTTTTATGAACGTCTTGAAACCTGTGTGCAAAATAACGAAAAATTACGGGCGATCGATGCGTCTAATGCTTCTGGTTTGTTGAAAGGATTACAAAAATTACCTGTTTTTCTTTCTAATGGTTGGCAGTTTATTAAACTCTATTTACTTGCACCGATCCGTGTTGATCAGTTGGCGGGGACTGTCCGTTAATTTTTCAATCTGAATTTTATTATCAAAACTTCCGTTGCAATTTTTTTGTAGCGGAATTTTTGTGGTGAATTGGGGTTAGAATACGTGATGATTCTTAATTTTCTCTAATTTTCAATCTTATTGATTCAAATTCAAGATGAATGCCATTCCATCTAATGCAATTTCTGCCTTTTCTAACTTTCAGGAAGCGGTTCAAGCGGTTTTAGAATCTTTGCATGAACGTCTAGGTTTTCAGTTGTGGATGTTTACCCGTGTGGAAGGCGAGGATTGGATCGTTTTAGAAGCAGTTGACTATGGTTATGGCGTAAAATCGGGAAATGTTTTTCATTGGTCTGATTCTTTTTGTTCTCGCATGGTGCGGGGAGAAGGGCCGAGAGTTGCGCCCAAGTCCCAACAAATTCAAGCCTACGTTGAGGCTCCCATTGGTCAACAAGTTGATATTGCGGCCTATATCGGTATTCCCCTTTGTCATCAGGATGGAACCCTTTTTGGAACGCTATGCGCGATCGCGCCAACTCCCCAACCCGAATGGATTAAGCAAGAAGGGGAATTTATTGAACTCCAAACCCGTTTACTGACCACGATTCTTCATTACGAATTAAAAGCTCAGGAAAGCGCGCGTTGCTATGAACGAGCTAAATTAGAAGCAGAAATCGATATTTTGACGGGGGTTTATAATCGTAGAGGTTGGGAGCGGTTACTGCGTGCGGAAGAGGAACGCTGTCGGCAATTTGGCCTGTCGGCGAGTATATTGGTGATTGATCTTGATAATCTCAAAGAGGTTAATGATACCCAGGGTCATGTCGAGGGCGATCGCCTTATTCAAGCAACAGCTAAATGTCTTTTGAATAATATTCGTTCAGAAGATGTTTTGGCTCGTGTTGGTGGCGATGAATTTGTGATTTTAATCATAGAAACTAATCTGGAAATTACCCAACAAGTGGTGAAACGAATCCAGCAAAAACTGGAAGAAAATCATCTCAAAGCTTCGGTCGGTTGGGCAATTCGTATTCATCAATCGACCTTACCTAAAACTTTCATTGAAGCGGATAAAAATATGTTTCACAATAAATCAGAACGGAAAAAATTGTATTGATAACTTTCTCTGTAAAATGAAACTAAGCTGTCACGAATTTAGGTTGTATAATGATTTTGTTGAAAGTCTTGTAACAAGGGGCTTAAGCCCCTTGCCTGTAATATATTTTAGATAATTAACAGCTTATAAAACCTATTGATCTTCATTCCTTTCCCATCATGTCAACGGAAAATTCTTCTCAAACTCGCATTGAAACCGATAGTATGGGGCCGATTGAGGTCAACCAAAATTGTTATTGGGGAGCGCAGACCCAACGATCGCTGAAATATTTTGCCATTGGCAATGACTTGATGCCAGAAGAATTGATTCGGGCCTTTGGGATTCTGAAGAAAGCCGCCGCGATTGTCAATCAGGATTTAGGCAAATTATCCCTCGAAAAAGCGAATTTAATCATCCAAGCCGCCGATGAAGTGATTGCGGGACAACTCATGGCCCATTTTCCCCTGCGAGTGTGGCAGACGGGCAGTGGCACTCAAACCAATATGAATGTGAATGAGGTGATTTCTAATCGGGCGATCGCGTTATCTGGGGGAGTTTTGGGGAGTAAAACCCCTGTTCATCCCAACGATGATGTCAATATGTCTCAATCGTCTAATGATACTTTTCCCACTGCCATGCACATTGCGGCAGTACAAACCCTGACCCAAAACCTGATTCCCAGTATTCAAAGATTAAGGGACGCATTAGACAGTAAAAAGACAGAATTTGAAGATATTATTAAGATTGGCCGCACTCATCTCATGGATGCGGTTCCTTTGACCCTGGGACAGGAATTTTCGGGTTATATTACCCAACTCGATCACAATTTGGAACGGATACAAACCAGCTTGCCCCATCTCTATGAATTGGCGATCGGTGGAACGGCAGTAGGAACGGGTCTCAATACTCACCCTGAATTTGCCCAGCGAGTTGCGGAGAAAATTGCTGAATTAACAGGATTACCTTTTATTTCTGCTCCGAATAAATTTGCGGCCCTTGCCAGTCATGATGCGATCGCCATGGCCAGTGGAGCCTTGAAAACCTTGGCCTGTACAAACATGAAAATTGCCAATGATTTGCGTTGGTTGGGATCGGGGCCCCGTTGTGGTTTGGGCGAATTGATTTTACCCGCTAATGAACCTGGCTCTTCCATCATGCCTGGCAAGGTCAATCCGACCCAATCCGAGGCAATGACAATGGTTTGTGTGCAAGTGATGGGCAACGATGCTGCGATCGCGATCGCAGGCAGTCAGGGCAATTTTGAATTAAATGTCTTTAAACCCGTGATGATTTACAATCTGTTGCATTCCATTCGGCTTTTGGCCGATGCCAGCGATTCTTTTCGGGAACATTTAGTCGTGGGTTTAGCGGCAAACCGTCAACAAATTGAGCATTATTTAAGGAATTCCTTGATGCTCGTAACGGCATTAAACCCCCACATTGGCTATGATGCCGCCGCAAAAGTTGCTAAAACCGCCTATTTAGAAGGAAAAACCTTGAAAGAAGTGAGTGTAGAACTCGGTATTTTAACCCCAGAACAATTTGATGCTTGGGTACGCCCCGTCGAAATGCTTCATCCGTAAAGGAATATTTCAGAAAAATTTCTTTTTTTTCTCATTTTTGATACTGTTTTTGATACAGTAGAGATACTATTAACTCATATTCGGATTTATCACTGCTGAGTGTAGTCAGCCTTTAAGTAAATGAAAAAAATTCTCGTTATCGAAGATCAAATTGATGTTAGGGAAAATATTGACGCTATTCTAGAGCTAGAAGGCTACCAAGTCGTGATGGCGGAAGATGGCGAAATCGGCGTAGAAATGGCGACACTTCATCAGCCTGATTTGATTCTTTGTGATGTGATGATGCCTAAACTAGATGGATTCGGTGTTGTGCAAGCTCTGCGCCAAAACCCAATCACCTCAACGATTCCTTTGATTTTTTTAACCGCTAAAGCCGATCGCCTATCCCTGAGACAAGGTATGGATTTGGGAGCCGATGACTATTTAACCAAGCCTTTTACCCTAGATGAATTGATTAGCGCGGTAACGGCTCGTTTAAGTAAGCAAAATTTGATTCAACAAGATGTCAATCAAGAGCTAGACAAGTTTCGGTCTAATATTACGCGATCGCTGCCCCACGAATTGCTTACACCGCTCAATGGCATTTTGGGCATGAGTCATTATTTAAGTGATTATTACGATACAATCGATGGGGAGGAAGTTCAATCTTGTTTGACCGATATTAAGATTTCTAGCGAAAGACTATACCGTTTAATCCAGAATTTTTTACTATTTGCCCAACTAGAATTATTCCAATCGAATCCCCAACAGAGTCAAATTTGGCAAAACCGTCTTTCTCAAATAACAAGCCATTCAGTTTCTACTATTGAAAAAATTACTCAAAAGATTGCTCAACAAATAGAAAGAACTGATGATTTGCAACTCTTTTTGAAAGAAGCAAGCGTCCATATTTCTGAACAAGATTTAGAGAAAATTACGGAAGAAATTATTGATAATGCTTTTAAATTTTCAGGCAAAGGAACCCCCGTCATCGTAGAAAGTAAGTTAGACGATCAAAACTTTATTTTAACCGTGACAAATCAAGGTCGGGGAATGAGTGCGGAAGACATTGAGCGCATTGGAGCCTATATCCAGTTTGAACGTAAACTTTATGAACAGCAGGGTTCAGGCTTAGGCTTAATCATTGCTAAACGGATGACGGAATTATATGGTGGAAAGCTTGAAATACAGAGTATTCCCAATGAACAAACTACCGTTTCTATCTGTTTACCCCTAAGTCGAACCTAGACAGAGAAAAATTGATTAGGAAATAAAAATATGCACGCTTTAACAACGCTAAACATGAGGGATTTATATGAATTAGACTATCTAGCTTGGTATGAAAAAACTTTAGAGCAACTTAAAAATAACCATTCAAATGAATTAGATTTAGAAAGTTTAAGTCAGGTTCTAGAAAATTTAGTTAGAGAGACCAAACGCCGTGGAGAAAGTTATTTAAGACAAATTATTATCCATCTGTTGTTTATTGAATATTGGGAATCAGAAAAGATAAATCGCTGTCATTGGGCGGCTGAAATCGTCAATTTTCGTAGCGAACTAGAAACGGATATGACGACCAATTTAAAAAAACATCTAGATTTAGTAAAAGAAAATATGTATCAAAAAGCTCTGAAATATGTTATTAAAAAAACAGCATTAAATAAAACACTTTTTCCCAGCCAATGTCCTTATAGCCTAGAAAAACTTTTGGATGATGATTGGTTTCCCCAGGCTGTATAAATTCAGTTTTGCCTTGAATAAACTGAGTTTATTGAGTATTGATCATCCTTGACTTTCAGGGGAAAATATCAAGACTTTTTAAGATTTCGATAATGATAGGAATATTGGGACTTAAAAAGAGGGAAAATTAGGGAAAGTAAGATCAGACACAGGAAAACATTTTATGCCAGAGAACTTAAGAAGTCAGATTATTACCCAGGGAGTCCAACGGAGTCCTAACCGAGCCATGTTAAGGGCTGTCGGCTTTGGAGACGACGATTTTACTAAACCCATTGTGGGCATTGCTAACGGCTACAGTACGATTACGCCCTGCAATATGGGGATGAATGAACTGGCCAAACGGGCTGAAATTGGCTTAAAAACGGCAGGAGCCATGCCCCAAATTTTCGGGACGATTACTATCAGTGACGGAATCTCGATGGGAACGGAGGGAATGAAATATTCCCTGGTTTCCCGTGATGTGATCGCAGATTCCATTGAAACGGCTTGTACTGGCCAAAGTATGGACGGGGTTTTGGCGATCGGTGGCTGTGATAAAAATATGCCTGGAGCGATGATTGCGATCGCCCGAATGAATATTCCAGGGATTTTTGTCTATGGGGGAACGATTAAACCTGGGCATTATGAAGGCCAAGATTTAACCGTGGTCAGTTCCTTTGAAGCGGTCGGTCAATATATCGCGGGAAAAATCAGCGAAGAAACCCTGATGGGCATTGAACGAAATGCCTGCCCTGGAGCGGGTTCCTGTGGGGGAATGTTTACGGCCAATACCATGTCTTCTGCCTTTGAAGCGATGGGAATGAGTCTGCCCTATTCTTCTACTATGGCGGCCGTTGACGAAGAAAAAGCCGATAGTACGGAAGCGTCTGCCAAGGTTTTAGTGGAAGCCATTCGCAAACAAATTTTACCCAGTCACATCCTCACTCGTAAAGCTTTTGAAAATGCGATTTCCGTAATCATGGCGATCGGCGGTTCCACTAATGCGGTTCTG
>JBEIFD010000199.1:0-6924 GCA_040382535.1 Merismopediaceae cyanobacterium | reverse complement strand
TACGACCTGTAACGCCGCCTGGGTACCAAATAAAGTACGGGAAAAAACATCGTATCCCCGCACATTTGTCCCGAACCAATGGGCCAAGCTGGGTGCTTCTAGGGGTAAATTATTTAATAAATCCGTCGGGTCTTGTAAAACCGCGATCGCCTGCAAAAGAGGAGCAAAAAGCGCGATAAAAATAAAAGCCCCCGTAATCCCCAATCCGATGAACATTAATCGTAGGGATAAACTGGGACGGAGCGATCGAATAAAGGGAAGTTTAACAGTGGTCATAGTAAAATTAATAATTCAGGTTATTTAAAATTAATACTAAATCTACTTGGGTAGGGGTTTGGTTTCCAAATCCATAGTGAGTAGGCTCAAGACATTGGGCTTGATCAATAAATATCTTCAAAACTCTATCATAAAAAATCAGCTTTAAGAAAAGATAATTTGAGAGCCAGGGGCATTAATTTTGACCGATAACATTTGGTGATTGATAAACACGGATTGCAATTTAGGATGAACTTCTGGCGGTGCAAAAAATAACATAAATCCGCCCGCACCTGCACCCAATAATTTTCCGCCTAATGCTCCTGCCTCTATCCCTAATCGATAAATTTCATCAATTTCCGCATTAGAAATCCCCACATCTAAACTGCGTTTCGCCAGCCAAGCTTGATGTAATAATTCACCAAAGGCCGTTAAGGATTGATTACTGGTTAAAATATCCCAACCCTTATCAACCATTTTTCGCATTTCTTTGAGGATTTCCGTATTGTCAGCCACTCTTTTTAATTGTTTTTCTACCACATTGGCCGCTTTTCGTTTAATCCCTGTAAAAACGATAAAAATATGGGCTTCAAATTCCGCTAGGCGATCGGGAGAAATGTCAACTCGGCTAACAATAATATCCTCTTCAGTGCGAAATTCGACTAAATTAAAACCGCCCATCGCCGCCATTAATTGATCCTGACAACCGACTTTATCTTGAACTAACTGTCTTTCCACATAAATCGCTTCGTAGGCTAAATCAATGGGACGGACAAATTCCCCTTTAAAGGAATGTAAAGCGTGCAGAAGGGAAACGGTAAAAGCGGAAGAAGACCCTAAGCCTGTAAACGCAGGTAAATCGGCCACATTATGCAACTCAATATCTTTTTCTAAATGACAAAATTTTAAACATTCTCGAAAAACCCGATGTTCCATTTCTGAAATTGTTTTAACTAGCTCTACTTTTCGATAGGAAACTCGAACTGAGTAATCAAATAAATGGCTTAAAAATGGACTCGCGGTAACGTAGGAAAATTTATCAATGGCTGTCGCTAAAACAGAGCCACCATGTTGTAAAAAATATTCTGGATAATCCGTTCCTCCCCCGAAAAAACTAATTCTGACTGGTGCGCGAGAAATGAGCATAGGTTGATTAAATAACTAAAGAAAATGTTGCCGAATAAAAGATTCTGCTTGGGCTAAAGAATCGGGTGTACCAATATCTAAAAAAGGAGCCTCAACAGGATGCACTTTTAAACAGATTTTTTGCTGGAGTAACGATGGAAAAATATCGTATTCAAAGCTAAGGGGGAAGTTCGTTGGAAATTGCTGAACTAATCGATCTCTGAGCAAATAAACACCGCCATTGATGACTCCTTTCCCTGATTGTTTCTCGGCAAACTGTAAAAGTGTCTTTTGTTCATCATAAACCAAAGAGCCAAAACGCGAGGCATCTGGAACGGAAACGCCTAAAATTACGCCGTCAACGTTTTCATCTTCTAGATATTGATTCAAAGGAGCTAAGTCGGTGAAAATCAGGGAATCTCCGTTGAGAATGAGCCAAGCGTTAGGATTCTCTTGGGATTCTTTGACTGAATTAAGAAAACCTCCCGCCGTTCCGAGGGGACTGGTTTCGGGATAGCATTTTAAATCTAAATCGGGAATAGGCCGAGTTTGGGCATATTTTTCAATAATATCGGCTAAATAACCTGTTGAAAGTAAGGCTTTTTCTATACCTTGACGTTGGAGGTAAGTTAACACCCAGCCTAAAAAGGGTTTTTCCGCAACTTCGGCCATGGGTTTAGGAACATTGGGCAACAGGTGCTTGATTCGGGTTCCAAAGCCGCCTGCTAAAACAACGGCAATAATGTCATCTAAGGATTCTAGTCGCGATCTCCTTTGAGATTTGTCCATAGTTAAATCAATCAAAATATAATCTATTGAAAATTTTGAACGGCATAAATTTTTCCCGTTATGTTAGTAGTCGTAATACCAAAGCCAAATTTAGTATAATCAGGTGTTAAGAGATTATCTCGATGACCTTTAGAATACATCCAACTTTTTTGGAAGATTTCAAGTAAACCATAATTTAAGGAAATATAAGGAGAGCTACCTTGATACATTATGTTCTCACCAATGCCTCCTTTTCCTCCTAGTGCATGATACCGATCAGTTGGTGTTTGTCCTTCGGGATTAGTGTGATTATAGAAGTCTCGTTTCGCCATATCTTCTGAATGCTTTTGTGCGGTTAGACTGATAAGAGGATCTTCAATTAAGGGTTTTAAGTTATTAAGTTGACGATCTCGATTTACCAGAAGTAATGCTTGTTGACGCAATTCTGACAAAGTACGCTTGTTATTTGCATTTATAAAGTTAGTTTGCGGATTACCAATTTTTCAATTAGTACCTCCAGAACCGTTATTAAAATAAAGTTTATCTTTACCGTAATAAGTCAATAAACCAACTATTGTTATACAAGATAAAATTAGTTTTTGATGTTTTGAGTACCGATATCGCGTCATACATTAGAAGCTATATTCAATCATTAATTTATTGGGTAAACTCATTAGAGTTGCGTAAAACGGCTAATTGCAATATTTCATTTTTAAATTTTAAATAAAAAGGGTGAGCCAAAACCCACCCTATAACTTAAAAATTAATTAGGAATGTTTAGGGCCAAGTCCTAATTTGGGAGCATAAATAGCCCGATCGCCTAATTCATCTTCAATGCGAAGTAAGCGATTATATTTAGCCACCCGTTCACTGCGACAGAGAGAACCTGTTTTAATTTGTCCCGCACGAGTTGCCACCGCTAAATCCGCGATCGTGGTATCTTCCGTTTCCCCCGAACGATGGGAAATAATGGAACAATAACTATTGCGAGTCGCTAAAGAGATTGTTTCTAGGGTTTCGCTGAGGGAACCGATTTGATTGAGTTTAATTAAAATGGAATTCGCAATCCCTAAATCAATAGATTTTTGCAGACGAATGGGATTCGTTACCATCAAATCATCGCCGACCAATTGGGTTTTCGTTCCCAAAGATTCAGTGAGTAATTTCCAGTTATCCCAATCATCTTCTTGTAAACCATCTTCAATAGAAATAATGGGGTACTGGCTGACTAATTGGGCTTGATATTTAATAAAATCTTGAGCAGAATGGGGCGCACCATCATAAAGGTATTGCCCATCTTTATAAAATTCACTAGACGCAATATCCATTGCCAGAGCAATTTCTTCCCCTGGTTTATAGCCTGATTTTTCGATCGCCTCAATCAGGATATCGAGGGCTTCCTGGTTGGATTTTAAATTAGGAGCATAACCTCCTTCATCTCCCACACCACCAGAGAGCAATTTGCGTTCCTTGAGGACTTTTCCTAGCACCGCAAAAACTTCTGCCCCCCAACGGAGAGCTTCTTTAAAAGTCTCTGCACCAATGGGCATAATCATAAATTCTTGAAAGTCTACGTTATTGTCGGCGTGGGAACCCCCATTGATCACGTTCATCATGGGAACAGGAATCACATTAGCCAGGGGGCCACCCAAATAACGATAGAGGGGAATTTGGAGTTCGGCGGCGGCGGCTTTGGCATTGGCAAGGGAAACGGCCAGAATCGCGTTAGCCCCCAGTTCTTTTTTATTCGCCGTCCCGTCTAACGTAATCATCGTCTCGTCAACGGTCAACTGATCAAAGGCATCCAAACCAATCAGTTCAGGTTCAATTTTTTCGATAATGTTATGAACCGCTTGTAAAACACCTTTACCACCGTAGCGTTTAGGGTCATCATCTCGTAATTCATGGGCTTCAAAGCTTCCTGTCGAGGCTCCACTGGGTACTTGGGCAATGCCAAAGGCTCCTGTGTCTAGCACAACTTCGGCTTCTACAGTAGGACGACCACGAGAATCTAAGATTTCACGAGCCGCGATCGCTTCAATTTTGGCAGGGACTTTGTTTAACATGGTCTTGAAATACTCCAAATGCTCAAGATTGTAGTGCTTTTGGGTTTATTATATTGCTTGCCAGTAATTTTGCCTGATTAGTTTTATCGAGTTTTCCTGAGATTTTCTCTAGATAGTGTGATTAACGGCGATCGCTAACAACAAGTGCAATATCCTGAGCATGAATAAAGTGGCAACTGCCATCATCTTTAAACCAACGAATCAACTTCATTCATTGCAAAATATCTTGCAGTTCTGCCGATAGATGTGGAAGATAAACCTCCCTAACCCCCCTAGTCTCCCCAACCTCCTAAGATGGGTAAGATAAAATTAACTGAAAGAGAAGCCTGTCGTGTTGGTCGAATTAAACAAGTTAATACCAATATCAGTAGGAACAAAACCTGTGATTGCACTAATTGTAAGCAGCAAAGCTCCTGTACCAAAACCTGCATTTCCTGCTATACCATCTCCTGCTCGGAATTGAGTGGCTGCCCCTGATGTTAAAACATCAATATTGGAAATAGCAATGAAGTTAAGGCGATCGCGGTTTAGTCCTCGCACAAAGTTAAAAACCGTGTCAACACCATCTCCCGACTTGTAATTAACGACATCAGTAACGATATCAACACCCAGATAAAGGCTGTCATTTCCTCCCCCCCCTGTCAAAATATCTTTACCACCGAAGCCATAAAGAGTGTTCGCTCCACTGCCTCCTGTAATTACATTATCACCTGTATTTCCTGAACCATTGATAGCAGCACTACCTGTTAGAGTTAAATTTTCCACATTGGTTGGTAATGTTGTGGTAGCAGAGGAAAAGAGAGTATCAGTGATAGTTGTGGTAGCCGTTTTACTTGTACCGAGAGTGGCATTAGTAGGTTCTGTAAGATTAAGTAGAAAAGTTTCATCAGACTCATTAATTGAATTGTTGAGAATGGGAATATTAATAGTTTGACTGGTAGTACCAGGACTAAAAGTAAGAGTTCCCGAAGTATTGGTGTAATCTGATCCTGTCTTAGCCGTTACATCAGCCGTTGCATATTTAACAGTAATAGTTTGACTACTAGCATTAGCAAGAGTTACGGTATAAACTGCTTTTTGTAGAGAAGTAAAACCTTCAACAATAGTTTGTCCTGTACTAAGATTCATAATTCTGGGTAGAGGATCATCATTAAGAATCTCACCTGTTACAGCAATAGTTGTAGCAACGGCATAACCAGTTCCCGTTGCCAGTTTGAGCGCAACTGTTTCATCCGCTTCAAAGCTAGTGTCAGTAGTAGGATCAATTTTTAAAACAGCAGTGCTAGTATTGGCTAAAAAAGTAATTGTTCCTTGGGTAGCAGTAAAACTAGCGGCTCCAGTTTGAACATAATCACTATTGAAGCTTGCAGTACCAGCGATATTATAATTTACCGTCAAAGAACTAGTTAAATTTCCATTCCGAGTAAAGGTGTAAAGAAGTTTGCTAATTCCATCCTCTGTCACATTAGCAGGACTTACAGCAAGACTAATGGTAGGAAGAACAGTAACTGTAAATTTTTGGTCAAGGGTTTTCCCAAGAAGAGTGGTAGCACGAATGGTAATATCTGTACTACCTGTTTGGTCAGACAAATAGTCAAGAACAAGTTGATTATTGACTATTTTCGGAGTAACTAAGGTGGGTTTGGTATTGCCAATAACAGAAAAAGTAAGTTCCTTTTCCTGAGTAACGGTAATGCTACTGAAACGAACAAAGTTGGTGTCACTGATAGCAGCTTTGGTAAGGGGAAGATTAGTAAAAGCTCCTCCTGCATTATAGGTTGGTATTGCTGCGATCGCATCAATAGTAGCTAAATCACTAGCAGAACGAGCTTGCCCAAAAACCGTAAAACCTCCATTTTGATTATCGAGATTAGCGGAATTATCTCCCAAGTTAAAAAACCATTGACTGGTCGCACTGTTGGGATCATTACCCAGTTTAGCCATAGCGATAGTTCCCCGCAAATTGGATCGCTCAGCACTAAATTCATTGACAACAGGAGGAAAAGTAGCAACAGTACCTAATGCAGAATTATTATAGGTATATCCACCGCCTTGGCTAATAAAGTTGGGAATAGAACGGTGAATAAAAGAATTAGTATAACTATTGTTGTCAACATATTTCTGGAAATTTGCCACAGTTAAAGGCGCGCCCTTAGCAGTTTGGTCAAAAAGAACAACATTAATTACTCCATTACCGATAGTTCCAATGGAGGTGGTCGCTAGGTTAAAATGGGCAACTCGACCTGTCGTTAAAGGATCGTCGAAATAGTTGATCAAGTTTAAGTTTCCATCTACGGCATTGATATTGACAGTGAGGTTACTGATTGTTTGGGTTTTAACGGGATCGGGAAGATTGGCCATGATAGTTGGTTTTACGATTACAAAATTAGGTGGCTTTTATCGGTCATTATAACCCGAATGTTTTAGTTGTTTTCCCATCTTTCGTGGACTACTATCAGGTAGTGCTTTAATAGTTGTGGAAAACTAGCTATAAGTAGGGCTTGCTGAACAAAGATAGAACCCTTGCCATACAATGCTTTCAGGCATTTTGGAAACGATTAGGTGCAAGCTTATGGCATTTGACAGCTCAAAATTCATGCACTTTGCTGGAAAATTATCGCTTAAAATTCAGAACCAACTTCCGAAGCCACCATTTTTCTACCTGTGTGGCATCTAGAATCGATTTGGAGACTTATTCAGCAGACCCTAT
>JBEIFD010000198.1:0-6926 GCA_040382535.1 Merismopediaceae cyanobacterium | reverse complement strand
ATGGAGCGATGCAAGTCTTTAGTGAAAAATTTTGAACGCACTTTGGCTCATGCCACCACCAAAATCCATCTTTGCTTTCTACGACTTTTATTACGTAGGTTAGCTGTTTCTTGAGATACCAAATGGTTTCTATACAGTCAGTGCCGACCTATAGTGTAACGAAATTAGTAACAGTAATAAAAAGTATAAGTGCAAGAGAAATATTCAAAAGATGTCCGCAAGTGAAAAAACAATTATGGGGAGGAGAATTTTGGAGTGACGGATACTTTGCGAATACAGTGGGTCAACATGGAGATGAAAATATGGTAAAGAATTATGTAAAAAATCAAGGAAAAGAATATTTACAAATCCATAAGAGTTATCAACTGAGTCTTTTTGAGTCATGATACCCCGCCCCTTGGGGCGGGAGAAATTTCATTCTCTGACCAACAATTTTCAATGGGAGAAAAGTCAGGTGAATAAGGAGGAAGAAAAATGAGGTGAGCACCAACAGACTCAATTAAGGGGCGAATATATTTTTCTTGATGAATTCTGGCGTTATCCATGATGACATAGGCTCCCGGCCAAATTAGGGGCAATAGAACATTGGCAATAAAAGCTTCAAACTGAATTCCTTGGGTCGCACCCAAAAGCTGAATAAGTGTGAGAACTCCTTTGAGTGAGATGGCAGAAATCATGGAAACATTTTCTCCCCGATGACAAGGAACTTCTCCATAAGCTCTCGTTCCTTTTTCCGAGCGGGCATAGAGAAGAGTCATCCCTAAATTTGACCCTGCTTCATCGACAAAAATCATCTCCTCTGCTGGAATGTCACGGACAGTTTCTCGATATTCTACTCTGAGCTTTTGTACCCTTTCTGTTTCTCGCTCACTGGCATGAAGTGTTTTTTTTGCGTGTTAAGTTAAGAGTTTTGAGGACACGACAAATAGTAGCAAGACTTACTTTGATTTTTTCTTGATTTTCTAATCTTGCCTGAATTTCCTTTAGGGTTATATCATTCTTGTCTTGAACCCAGTCTCCGATTAAGATGAGGTGAGCAGAGGACAATTTCAGACTATGCCCTCCTCCATGGGGTTTCGGATTCAGATGTCCGTATTCCCGCCATTGTTTTAACATTTTTTGGACAAAGGTTTTGGCAACTCTGAATCTTTTCGCCAATTCACTTTGAGAGATTTTCTCTGTTTCGTATACTTCTACGATTTTTTGTCTCAAGTCTACGGAGTATGCTTTCATTTTTCTTGGCAGTAACTTTGATAACTTTTTTCTTTTCTTTTATACCTCTTCCGAGCGAAACCCGCTATATTTAAGGTATTTTTTAAAACTCAAGAAGAAACTTCGCTGGGATTCGCCCGCACCAAATTACGACCCATTTCTTTTGCTTCATAGAGAGCCTTATCCGCCCGTTTAAAAATATCTATCGGAGATTGATCCTTTTCCTGAAAGCCAGACACACCAATACTCACAGAAAGAGAGGAAGAAAAATTTTTAATATCAGGAACAAGCTGATTAACTGCAATGCGGAGTCTTTCTGCAACTTTTATCGCTTCCGTTAAACTCGTTTCGGGTAAAATGGCAACAAATTCTTCTCCGCCAAAGCGTCCAAATTGATCCACCGTCCGCAATGAATTATCAAGCTTTTCAGCAACTATTTTTAGACATTCATCCCCAATATAGTGACCATAGATGTCATTAACTTTTTTAAAATGATCTAAATCAATCATCAATAACGAAAAATCGGTTTTATAGCGTTGAGCGCGTTCATATTCTTCTTGGGTAAAGGTGTCAATAGCTCGACGATTGGCAACTCCTGTTAACGGATCAACGACAACTAAACGTTCCAAGGCTTCATAAGCTTCATGAAGATCATCACGAGCTTGTTTTAATTCTAAATGAGTCCTAACGCGCGCCAATAGTTCAGCAGAATGAAAAGGCTTGGTCACATAATCCACTGCGCCCTTTTCAAAAGCGTCAATTAGACTTTCCTGTTCATTGCTGGCGGTCAAGAAAATAATGGGAATCTTCTGATACCTCGGATCGGCTTTCAGAATTTCGCAAACTTCTAATCCTCCCATATCGGGCATCATTAAATCGAGTAAAATCAAATCGGGTTTTACGGTTTCCACCCTTTCTAATGCCTTTTTTCCCCCAGTAGCAAAAGTCGTTTCATAACCAATTTGTTCTAAAATTTCCATCACTAACTGTAAATTTTTAGTGACATCATCTACCACTAAAATTAAAAATGATTCTGGCTCAAAGGGCCGATTTTGATTTCTGAGTAACGGGATTTTTTTCATATTTTAGAAATAACTAAAGAACTTCCTTTAGAGCGTAGGTAACCTGTTGTTGTTCTTCGATATTCATCCCAGGGAACATGGGCAGAGATAGGACTTGTTCAGCGATCGCTTCTGTCTGGGGGAATGAGCCAAGGGGATAGCCTAAATTTTGGTAAACGACTTGTAAATGGAGGGGAATGGGATAATAAATCATGGAAAGAACCCCTGCTTCCTGGAGTTTTTCTCGCACGCGGTCACGGTTTATTCCCTTAGAATCATCATTTTGAATCCGAATGGTATATTGATTCCAAACGTGTTCTCCGCCGTCAATTTCGGCTGGTAAAATGAGATGGGGGATGGGGGTTAATAATTCGGTATAAAGTTTGGCCGCTTGCTGTCTTTGCTGGTTCCATTCATCCAAATAACGCAACTTAATTTGTAAAATCGCCGCCTGAAGCGCATCTAAACGACTATTAATACCGATCGCTTCATGAAAATAGCGTTGACGACTGCCGTGTTCCTTGAGCATCCGCACTTTGTCGGCCAGGACGGGATCATTGGTCGTTACTGCTCCACCGTCTCCACAGCCACCGAGATTTTTCGTCGGAAAGAAACTAAACGCATTGATATGTCCCCAACTGCCGACCTGTTTATCATCCCATTTTGCTCCCGTTGCCTGGGCGCAGTCTTCAATGACAAAAAGATTGTGTTTTTCGGCAATATTCATCACCGTTGTCATATCCACAGGTTGCCCAAAAAGATGCACGGGAATAATGGCTTTGGTTTTCGGGGTAATAGCCGCCTCTAGTTTGTGGGGATCGAGATTAAAGGTGAGGGGGTCAATATCCACAAAAACGGGGGTTGCGCCCGTCTGGGAAACCATTTCCGCCGTTGCAAAAAAAGTAAAGGAAGGGGTGATCACTTCGTCCCCTGGGCCAATCTCTAGGGCTAAGACCGCGAGATAAAGGGCATCCGTTCCCGAATTACAGCCGATCGCGTGGCTAGTACCGACATATTCTGCAAACTGCTGTTCAAATTCACTGACGACAGGGCCACCGATATAATATCCAGATTTTAATACTGCCAAAATAGCAGCATCGGTTTCTTGGGCGATTTGTTGGTACTGACGGGCCAGATCGACGGGGGGGATCTTCTTCACGCGCTTTTATTATAGATATCTATAGTTAATCAAAGCAAATTTTGGGCAAAATGGAAAGGCAGTTAGGATAAAAATCCCTATGAATCAGCAATTGATTGAGTTGGATTGGTTGGATTTGGGTTGGACGTTGGGGCTGATTGGTTTGGCGATCGCGCTTTCGGCTTGGCAAAAATTGGATTTAGAGAGCCAACTTTTTATAGGTGGGATGCGATCGCTGTTGCAATTATTGGTAGTCGGTTATTTTATCGCGTTAATCTTTGCGATTAATCATCCCCTCGCGGTTTAGGGATTTTAGGGGTGATGTCAACCATTGCGGCGATCGCGGCCAAGAATCGCATCAGTCAACAACTCAAGGGCCTATTTCCCCTAGTCTGGGGTTCTATTTTTGTCAGTACCAGCCTGACCATCGGTTACGCCATTTTATTAATTATTCAACCGCCTGACTGGTATTCTCCCCAATATTTAATTCCTTTGGCGGGCATGGTCTTGGGTAATGCGATGAATGGGGCTTCCCTCTCAGGTGAACGTTTAGTCAGTTTAATTCAACAAAATCAGCGCGAAGTCGAAACCCATCTTTGTCTCGGTGCAACTTCCAAGCAGGCGATCGCCACCTATCAAAAAACTGCCATTCGAGCGAGTCTAATACCAACCCTAAATCAAATGATGGTCGTCGGTATTGTGAGTCTGCCAGGAATGTTTACAGGACAAGTGTTAGCAGGAATCGATCCCTTGAAAGCGGTGTCCTATCAAATTTTAATTTTATTTATGATTGCCTTCGCCAATTTAATGACAGCGATTCTGGTAACAGAGGGGGTTTATCGACGTTTCTTTAATGAAAAAATACAATTAATTACCTAGAATTATAGGGGTATGCAATTGAATGAGTCACAGGCAAGGGGTTTAAACCCCTTGTTTATAGACATCAGGAATACCTTGCCCATGTAAAAATCGCTATGATACAGAGAGAATCTGTTGAAAAGGTTTAGATTTTATTTATTCAATATTTCTGATGAGTTAGCACGAAACCAATTAACCAACATTTCTTCGTCAATTTCATTATTTGCAAGTTTTAAAAAAATTTCTGCCGCATCTTTTTCAGTAGCATCAAATCGAAATCCATTCAAAATCAAAAAAGTTACGGAAGCCAAGAAACCTGTTCTCTTATTACCGTCAATAAAAGGATGATTTTGGATAATCCCAGTAGCATAGACAGCACTTAATGCGGGAATATCAGCGTATCTACCGTAGTTCAACATATTATAAGGGCGATTTAGAGCTGAAAGCAAAAGTCCTTTATCCCGTAAACCGTCCTCTTTTCTATGGAGTTCAAGCTCACCTTGGTTAATCTCTAAAACTTGATCCAAGGTGAGCCACTGGAGTGATTCAATCATTTCGCTAGTTCAATCAGTGTATTTGCGTAATCTTTCCTGATTTGCTCGACTATACGACGAACATCTTCCTCTTTTGCGTTTTGTTGGTCTGGGATATTGGTTTGTGTGTCAGTTTTTTGAAGGGGTTTTTCTGTGATAGCCATAAAATTTTTCTCCTAACTTAATTGTAATTCTAAACTAGATTGAGAAAAATGTAGTATGAAGGGAGTCAATTTGTTTTACCCTCATCCTTGTTAAGGGACGTAAAACCATCGGTTTGAGTAGAAGCCAAAACCGCGATCGCCGTTCAGATAAATTCAGGTAAACGTACAATGTAAAAAGGGCTATAACAGTATTTCCAAGGGAAAGTATTCCCGATGTTTATCAACAATGAAAAAACGATGGTTAGGGATTGATCCAGGATTGGCGATTATTGGTTGGGCGATTTTAGAAGATCATGAACTCAAAGAACCATCGTTAATAGATTACGGAACCATTGAAACCCATAAGGGTATTCCGACTCCCGCCCGACTGTTAGAAATTGCTGATGATATGACCGCGATCGCCCAGGAATTTCGACCCGATCAAGTTGCCATTGAAATGCCCTATTTTAGTCGGCAAATCAAAGCAGCAGGAGGAGTGATGCAAGCCTTGGGCGTGATTAATTTGGTGATTTATCGCGAGTTAAATTGTTTACCCATTATGCTCCATCAAGCCAGTTGGAAATGTCATCTGGGGCATGGACGAGCAACCAAAGATGAGGTAGCAGAAATTCTACAAAACTTCTTTAATCTGCCCGATTTACCCATTGATGATAGTGTGGACGCGATCGGGATTGCCCTGGCAGGACTCCAGGGAGTACGAAATCAGATTAGTTAATGTTATTACCGTCGGCGTTCTGCTAATTTACGATAGACATCTCGCAATTCAACCCCATGATAAGCCAAGGCAACGAGGCTATGGTAAAACAAATCCGCGACTTCCCCCGCGATCGCATCACTGTCATCATCCTTACAGGCCATCACCACTTCAGCGGCCTCTTCACCAATTTTTTTAAGAATTTTATTGTCGCCCCCCGCTAATAACTTGCTGGTATAGGAACTCTCACTAGGATAATCTCGGCGATCGCGGATTACCGAAAAAACCTCAGATAACATATCGGCAGGCGGTGCAATTTTTTGTTGATCAACTTGATGAAAACAACTACGTTCCCCCGTATGGCAAGCAATATCCCCCAATTGTTCCACCGTCACCAACAGCGCATCACTATCACAATCGTAGCGAATGCCCTTAACCCGTTGGATATGTCCCGATGTCGCTCCTTTGTGCCATAATTCCTGGCGAGAACGGCTCCAATACCAGGTTTCTCCCGTTTCCAGCGTCTTTTCTAAGGATTCACGACTCATCCACGCCATCATCAATACCGTTCCATCTAGGTAGTCCTGGGCGATCGCAGGAACTAAACCCTGATCGTTATAGCGAATTTTATCTAAAGAAATAGCATGGGATAAATCGGCATTATTGACAGACATGATATTGAGACTTTAAATATTGAAAAGATTAGATAGTTGATTTCTCGAATATCGAGTTAAAGCAAATTAGGTTGTAACTACAAACGAAAATTTGTAGGGACATAATAGATTATGTCCTTACTCTGTAAGAAATCTTAGATTAAATAAAGACAAAGGAGGAGAGCTTTTTAGTCATCTCCCTTGCCCAACACACAATGACTAACGAATCGCTAAAAGCATCGCTAGCAACGCTCTTTAAAGATGTTGTTCTAAAGTAGTCGCTAAAGTCGTCTTAGGAACGGCTCCCACAATAGTACCAACCTTCTGACCGCCTTTAAAGATCATCAAAGTAGGAATACTGCGAATACCGTAGTTGCTCGCAGTATTCGGATTTTCATCCGTATTGAGCTTGACTACTTTTACTTGATCTTTATATTGCTCAGCGATTTCGTCCACCACTGGCCCAACCAATCGACAAGGGCCACACCAGGGAGCCCAGAAGTCAACTAGAACAGGGAGATCACTCTTTAAAACATCCGCGTCGAAACTTGCATCGGTAACGGGAACTGAAGCACTCATACCAAAATTCCTTATCTTTGTAATCACGTTCTCT
>JBEIFD010000197.1:0-6946 GCA_040382535.1 Merismopediaceae cyanobacterium | reverse complement strand
GGGAACCACTAAGGTTAATGTCAATTTAACAACTGGATCTCTTGTCGTTAATGCTGATGGAATTCCGACTCCTTTATCTTTTACTGTTACCAATTTTGTGAACGTTTTTGGTACAGATAATAACGATACGATTACGGGCAGTAGTGCTGACAACGCCCTTAATGGAAAAGGAGGCAATGATACCCTTATTGGCAGTGCAGGAGATGATCTGATTAACGGTGATCTCGGCACAGATACTGTTAATTACAGCAGTTTGACCGATGCCATTACCCTATTATCCAGTGGCGTTGTTAATAAAGGTATTTTTGGTACTGATCAAATTTTTAATATCGAAACCGTCATCGGTGCAACAGGTCAAGCTAATGCCATTGATGCTTCCACAGGTGTTGCTACCACCACTTCGCTTAATGCTGATTTAGCGGTGAATCGTTTAACGATTAATGGTTTACCTGCTCCGATTAATTCCGTCACTTTCAACGTCCAAAACTTCGTGAATATTGTCGGCACAACCCAGGGCGATACCCTCAAAGGGAATAATCTGGCTAACGAGTTAGTCGGTAATGCAGGGAATGACACTATCCAAGGGAATAACGGTGACGACATCCTCGATGGGGGTGATGGCAATGACCAACTCTTGGGCGGTGAAAACAACGATCAACTCTACGGTGGCTTGGGGAACGATATTCTCCAAGGAGATAACGGTAACGATCAGTTGTTTGCTGATTTAGGGAATGATACACTCCGAGGGGGTAATGGCAATGACATTCTTGATGGCGGTGCTGGTAACGATAGCCTCTTAGGGGGAGCCAATAATGACACTCTCTATGGTGATATCGGTGATGACATTCTCAACGGTGAAGCAGGTGATGACTTGCTATACGGAGAGGAGGGCAGCGATCGCCTTTTTGGAGGTGATGGTAGCGATGCACTCAATGGGGGAACTGGTCGAGATACGCTTTACGGCGGCAATGGCAACGATATTATCTTGGGTAACGAAGAAAATGACAGTCTCTTTGGTGATGCAGGAGACGATTTGTTGTTTGGTGGTACGGGCAATGATCTCTTACAAGGAGGTCTTGGGAATGATACCTTCTCGACTGCTTTATCGACTGGTAGTGATACCATTCAAGACTTCCAGGATGGTTTCGATAAACTTGGCTTGGGTGGAGGACTGCTCTTTACTCAATTGGGTATTTCGCAATTGGGTACGAATACCTTTATCCGCAATACTAGTAATGCCGAGCTTCTATTTACTTTACAAAATGTCAGTTCTGCCTTAATTACCAGTGTTGATTTTGTGACTGTTTAATTAAAACAAGGGGCGTGTGCGATACGCCCTCTTAGGCAGAAATTATGTTTTTCTGCTGGCTCGATTGAATATTAATCGAAAATCCTCTTGTCAAAATATTCCTACCCTGTAAGGGATTTAACCACAAAATCCCAGATAACTTCCTGTAGCGGAGGCTCCTTCAGGAGCCTTTGTTATTTCTGAGGTTTAAGCAGAGGTTTATTCTTGAATAAATTAAACGCGATCGCGGTTCGTTTTTTTAGCTGAAATGAAAGATGAGCAGATGTGGGGAGATCGCCTGGTTCCTTCCCACAAGTTACTTTTTTAGGTAGAATTTTATGAAATTGTTATCTTGAAGCGGGGGATTCTCTGAATATTTTTTTAGATCATTTTCCTAGCGTGAGTCGTGAACAGGCGATCGCGGTTTGTTTTTAGCTGAAATAAGTTCATGAATTATAATTTCATTATAGTGGTATTCAGTCGTGTGAGGGGCAATAAAATTCTCGAAAGGCTTACTGTAAAAGACTCCAATACACCTCACTCATGCGATTACCGCTATAATGATCGAAAAGTGGTAGAGCAGGGAAGATTAACGCCGATTGAATGAGAAGCTCTAATGGAAAAACACAACCGATTAGTTTACCAATTAATAGAGTAATTGAAAAAATAAAGTTACTATTGGCCAAATTTATTGATGATTCCTGTCAGGCGATCGCGTAACGGGCGTGGATTAGGCAATAATAGGCTTTTTAATAAGATTTTGCACGCTCTAGATTATATACAGCAAACCTTTCAACCGATTGTCTTCCCTCAAGACTATCAAATTTTCGTGGGCAACCTTCCCGAAAAGAGATGAACTTTCTATATTTACTTTTTCGGGAATAGGAAAGATGCTGTGAATAGCTCAAAAAGTTTTGCTCCCTTAACCCGATCTTTTTCTCCTAACTCTAAGTGTTGAAGCGATCGTGAATTTTCAATAAATTGTACATCTAAAAATAAAAGAGGATTATCTATGAGATCTCCCAATTCCAACAATTTCTTTCGGAATATTCCACTCATATATTATGTCTGCGGGATTATAGCAATAATAGCTTTAACAAGTACATTAAAACGTTCTATATTTATTGTTTATCCAGGACAAAGAGGACTAATTATCAATTTAGGTAAGCTACAAGGTGAGCCTATTGATGAAGGCTTTCACTTTATTGTTCCCCATGTTTCCTCTGGGAAAAGAATAAATGTAAGAATTCAAAAAACAGTTGTTAAATCAAATGCGCGAACAAAAGATTTACAACGCCTTCAAACGGAAATGGCTTTAAATTGGAAAATTGATCCACTCAAGGTAAAAGAAATTTATCAAACAATAGGAAGTGAACAGGATATTAATGTTAAAATAATTACTCCTGCTTTTGATGAAGTAATTAAAGGCTCAATTCCCTCAAGATCACTAAACAATGCCCTTGCTCAACGTGAACAACTTAGGGAAGAAATCACCACGAAAATTCAAAAACGCCTTGCTCCTTTTGGTGTATTAGTAGCAGATGTTTCAGTTGTTAACTTAATCGCTTCTGAAGAATTTACAAAGGCAACGGAAGCTCGACAGATTGCAGAACAGGAAGTAGTTACCGCCAAGAAACAAGCCGAAGCATTAATTATCAAGGCAAAAGGCGAAGCTGAATCTCAAAAATTACTCCAACAAACTTTAACCGCCCAACTTCTTCAAAAGCAAGTAATTGATAAATGGGACGGTAAGTTGCCGACTGTTACGGGCGGTAACAATAATATTCCATTGCTCAATATTAATCCTACTACGGGACAAAATAAACCATAAAAAAAGTGGCATCAACTTCAGATATCAAAAAAGCGGAGGCTCCTTAAGGAGTCTTTGGTATTTTCGGGGTTTCGGCAGAGGCTTATTCTTTAGCAAATTAAAGGCGATCGCGGTTCGTTTTTTAGCTGAAATGAAAGATGTGTGAATGTGAGGAGATCGCCTTGCAACCCCCATCAGTTGCTTTTTGAAGTAAAATTTAGTTGTCATCACGCATCATAATCCCAACTGAGTGAACCCTGCTAATGACTTCTCTCACTCTTACCTTAAAATCCGTTTATAGCTTAAGCAATGATCAGTTTCAGCAACTTTGTTGGGCAAATCCAGAGCTTAAATTGGAACGAACTCGCGCAGGAGAATTAGTAATCATGTCTCCTACGGGTGGGGAAACAGGACGGCAAAACAGCCAATTAAATTTTCAAGTTCAACTCTGGAATCAAAAATATCAATTGGGTGAAGTATTCGATTCTTCGACGGGATTTATTTTGCCGAATGGTGCGACTCGTTCTCCTGATGTTGCTTGGGTAGAAAAATCTCGCTGGGAAGCTCTTACGCCAGAACAACGAGAAAAGTTTTTACCACTCTGTCCAGATTTTGTAATTGAGTTGGTTTCTCCGAGTGATTCTATCCAGAAAGTACGGCAAAAGATGGAGGAGTATCGAGAGAATGGTTGCGGTTTGGGTTGGTTGATTAATCGTCAAGAAAATCAAATTGAAATTTATCGTCCTGATTGCGAAGTTGAAGTGTTAAGTTTGCCAACTAAAGTTTTTGGAGAGAATATTTTAGTCAATCTCGAAATAAATTTATAATGTCCTTAATTTGTGACTAAACGCGATCGCTTCCCACAAGTTACTTTTTTAGATAGAATTTTATGAAATTATTATCAAATGTTGCAAATGTTGTTCACTGTGATCCCGATATCATGGGTGGGATTCCTGTTTTTGCTGGTACTCGTGTTCCCATCAAAACTTTGCTTGATTATCTTGAAGCGGGGGATTCTCTCGATATTTTCTTAGATCATTTTCCTAGTGTGAGTCGTGAACAGGTGATCGCGGCTTTAGAATTAGCCAAAGAAATGCTAACGACCTATGCGAATCCTGCTTGATGAATGTGTCCCGAAGCCTTTGAAACGTGAATTGCTCGATTATTCGATTCGTACTGTGGTCGAAATGGGGTGGTCAGGAAAAAAGAATGGTGAGTTGCTCCGACTTATGAAACGGGAAGATTTTAATGTGCTGTTAACGACAGATCAGAATTTGCAACATCAGCAAAACCTATTAAAGGTGGGAATTGTCGTGATTGTGATGGTAGCATCAAGTAATCGCCTTCCTGAACTTTTGCCTTTGCTTAAAAATGTTCGTAAGGCATTAGAGCGAATTAGTGAAGGTGAAGTAGTTGAAGTAATTGAAGTAAAACTTTAATAAAATTTCATATCTAATTAAGTACTGTTTTATTTGCCTTTCCAACAATCAAGCACGATCACCAAATTTATACTTTTATCTTTTGTTTTTTTTGCTAAGATACAATCTAAAATGGTAAAGCTCCCTATTTTTTGACGAAATTTAGTGTATGAATAAGCTTTTTCAGAAACGTTTTGAAGAATTAACAATCCAAGCGGATGAAGTCGAGGCATCAAAAATTACAAGGACAGGAGGAAGAAATGCCTCTGATAAATCGACTAATGTTGATCATGTAAAATTATTAAATTGGAAAGTAAAAGCTAGAAATTTATTGTCCCAGATCTGTGGTGAAAACTCTCAACATTTTCAAGAGTTTGAGAAAATTGAACAATATTCAACAATGCGCATTGGTAATTATCATAAATTTAGAAGCTTTAAAGTTGTATTTTTAGCCGCCAAAGAAGATTTTGAAAATGGTTATCTTTTTTCGATCAAAACACTTGTTCAGGCAGAAGTTTTTGATTCTGAGCTTGAGCAGGCTAATGAATTATTAAATAATGGCTATTTTTCTGCGGCGGCAGTGATTGCAGGAGTAGTGTTAGAAACGGCGTTACGAGAGTTATGTGATAGAGAAAATATTCCACATGGCAAACTAGATAAAATGAATGCTGAGTTGGCAAAAGCAGGTACATATAACAAATTGATGCAAAAGCGAATCACTGCTTTAGCAGACATCCGAAACAGTGCCGCTCATGGTAAAGTTGATGAGTTTACAAAGCAAAATGTAGTTGATATGATTAACGAAATAGAACAATTTCTAGCTAATCATCTTACCGATTAATATCCAATCAATTAGTATTTCACGACAAGCAATTTTACAAACGACTCAATCTTTATAATTAAAAAATGAGTCAGATAGATTAGAAAAAGTTGATCAATATTGAGACACCAATTTTACCAAAAAAAATTATCAAGAACTTAGCCTAAATGAGTTTTATGTCATATCATAAAAGTGAAAAAGGATGCAGCAGACATGAGTAAGTCTATTGCGCTTCAACCATGACATCCCGTTACCCCTTTGGGGTCGTGGCAAGCCCGGTAAAGACGTTCTGAATACCAAAAATTTATTTTTTGGCGGAGGCTCCTTAAGGAGTCTTCGTTTATTTACTTTTCTTTAAACAAGATCGATTTAGGAATCTATCATTTACAATAAGAAGTTGAGCGGGGTATTTTACTTATACTTAATCTCCGCGCTCCGCGACTCAATCTGTAACTCTACAGGGCTTAATCATCATGTATTCTTCTACTGAAAGAAAGCTTCGTCGGTCATCTTATACTAAAAACCTTCCTCTCCCAGAGTATAGAAAAATTGTTGGCTATTTAAGGGATGGAACTGAAAAAAAAGCAAAGTTTTACCGTCAAAAGCATCAAGATAAAAAGTTGGTAGCTATTCGATTTGAGCCTGAAATTCTAGATAGCGAAGAGGGGATTCGTCTAGTCAAATACCTCATAGAATCAGAACAACGTGGGGATAAAATCTTTGTACAAAGACCCGATGAAAAGTTACGCAGAGTGTCTTTTCAACAAAAATTTTGATCAGAGTCATTTCTCCATAAAATAAATTAACAATCACAAAAATAAATAACTTTATCTCCTGAAAATTATCATTTTTAGAATACTTATATAATGAGTGAAGATCAACCAGAAATCCCTAGTACACAAACAGAAACTCAAGAGATAGAAAAAATTCTCACTGAAGAAGACCAGATTGTAGGGATAGATACTTCTCTATCTTCTTCAGAGTCACTTGATTTACCTCTTTCAGAAGAAGATACAAAAGAAATTCGTAAGACTTTTGAAAGCCCAATCTTAGAAAAAGATGAAAAAGAGATTGCTAATAATTTAGATATCAAGCGCGAAGATACTCGCTCATTGCTTGCAAGGTGGTTGATTTATATATTTGGTTTTACTTATTTCGTTACTATTGGTGTGATGTTGTCCGTAATGTTTATGCCTGTTAACGACAAAGAGCAGAGAACAGAAAGATACAATTATTCTAAGGATGTATTTTCCTTATTAATGTCAACACAAACGGGAATAATTGGTGCTGTTTTAGGATTTTACTTCGGAAGTAATCGTAATAAAAATTCATAAATCAAGAAGATCAATTGGTGGCTTTTTAAAATTGATAAATTAATGGCTAATTCCCACTAATCAACTGCAACAATTGATCCGTAGAAACCTTACCACTCATATCCGTACCTTCCAACAAACTATCCGCCAGATCGCGTTTTTGATGGTGTAAATCCACAATCTTTTCCTCGATCGTATGTTGGGCAACCAAGCGATAAATCGTCACAGGACGCTTTTGTCCGATGCGATGGGCGCGATCGCTGGCTTGATCTTCTACGGCGGGATTCCACCAGGGAT
>JBEIFD010000196.1:0-6954 GCA_040382535.1 Merismopediaceae cyanobacterium | reverse complement strand
GAAACAATGTATTTTTGCAAAACATTTTTAAGTAATAGTAAACCAATAGGGGATTTTAGTATTGGCATAGTCTTAAAAATAAAATTTAAAACAATTAGACAGAACCCTCAAAACCTTACAAAAAAAGAGTGTATTGTTTTAGAGTATTGAATCTAAACTTCTTCAATCAACTCTAACTGCTCGTAAGATTCTTTTAAATTATCTCCCTCTTGTTCTAGAGCAAATATTTCATCTTCGCTACTTTGTAATTCTCTTTTGGCAAAAATCTTTCTCGCTTGTTTATCTAGTATTTCTATGATACTTAATTTGTCATTTTTAATTTTTTCTATATCATTTTTATCAATTAAAATAAAATAATAGCGTGAGACTTCTGTTATTCTTGTTGCATATTGTAACGCCTCATTTGTAAAGTATCCTGTCGTTGCAATCAAGATAATATCAGCACCTGTTACAAAGCTCATTCCAATTTCTTTTGCCAAAACGTCTATCGTCACAGTTTTTGTATTTTTACATTGTATTTGCCATCGACTATACACAAACTTATCTGAACTAGCTAACACATCTACTTCACCACCACCAGTAGATTCAAATCCTCTTACTCTCCATTTAGTAAATCTTAAGCTGGTAAGACGAATTAACCATATTGCTAATAATTCTAGGGCAATACCTTTAATGTGTTTATCGGAGTCTGTTAAATCTTGAATTACATCTTCAAATTTTCTGTTGAGATCAATGGTTGATATATTGGTGATTTCAGCAATTTCTTGTAATAAGGGTAAAACTAGATCTGACTTAGCTTTTTCCGTTAGTTTTACCAAATTTGGTTTTGCACCTCTACCAGTTGTTGTTTTTTCTGTTTCAATTAATCCAAGTTTGATTAATGGTTCAATTATATCTTTAACAAAGCTTTTAGTTGGGAGGCGTAATTGATATCTACTTTTCGTATATTTTGCAATCATTGGCCAGTCAGTCCATTCTTCAATATTACACTGAACCATTGACATCAAAAAATACTTTTGAGGCTTATTTAGTGAGTAAAGTTCATCTATATGGTCTTTTGTAAGACTAAGCATACTTGACACTAAATCCCAATCAATATCATACTTATTAATAACTTTTCCTAATTCTAACCACATTTTCATTGTACTATGATAGGTACAATTTGGTGGAATTACATATCCTAGTTCTTGTAGTTCATAAGCTATGGTTTCTAGTGTCGGTTTCTCGCTTCTATCTAGGATATTTTGTATAGCTCTTAATAAAGAAAGACCGCTTAAATTTTTAAGGATATGAGTTGCAAAGTGTTTATGAATTATTTCTTTATCCTTAAAATCTTCATATGCTTGCAACAAGCCATGTCCAAAATTTGATACCTCATAGGAATCTTTGTCCATGCTATTTACTAATCCATAGCACCTTAGTGTTAAAAAACAATTCATGGCCAACTTTTTTTTGTTATCATCAATTGCGTCTTGATTCGTATTTGCTTGAGAATGATCAATAAAATACTGATCTAGAATTGATTTTTGTAGAGCTTCTCTATCAGGAATATTTTGAATACATAGTTTTATAATATCAATTAAGTCTATATGTGACGGTTTAAATTGATCTCCGTATGTAAAACTTTTATCCATTGATTATGTACTCCTAGTAGTTTTACTATTTTTTTTACTCATTAATTAGTTCAAATAGAGGTAAATCTTGTAGTATTTCATCTTTATCTTGCTCATTTTCAAAAAAATCATCAAATCTAAATTTAGAGCCATCTAAATATTCATGACTGATTTCGATGGATATCCATTTTCGGTTTAAATCCTCTGCAACTTTTCCAGTCATATTAGAACCAGCAAATGGATCTAAAACTACGTCTCCTTCTTCCGTACATAGGTTGATAAAAAATTCGGGTAAAGCGCGGGGGAATCTTGCTGAATGAATTTTTATTCCTCTCTCTTTGCACCTTTTCTGATAATGATCATTAGATGACGTGTTTGAAGCAGAAATAACATTTACTGATTCAACATCGTAAATTTGACTAGAATTATTTGAATCAACGAGTATAGCATCGCCGATACTTGTATTTTCATCCTCACAATTCAAAATGTTAGGTGGAATAGCTCCACCTCTATTTGTTTGGAACTTACTAGAGATGTTGTGACCTGATGGTCTTAACTTAGGAGTATAACCATTTTTAATCAAGTTTTCCATAGCCTTACTATATGGTTTTAAAACTCTTCTATTATTCGCTTTTGGGTGTGGTTCTTTCGATAGCCACCAAACTGTATTAACAGCATCTTTAACTCTTTCTCTTCTTACTGTTACCCATTCTGCTGGAGTCGGTAATTTAGCAGGATTATACCAATATATTTCTTGCGCTAAATGAAATCCAATACCATTTTTAGATTGTGGATGACACAAATTTATAACTAATTCAAAATGATATAGAGAACGAGTCGGCAATCCCTTTATCCAGGTTCCACCTATATCTATTGCCAAAGAACCTTTTGGTTTTAAAATCCTGTAAAATTCTTGTGCAAATGGATGGAACCATTCTATATATTGATCTGCGTTTACATTTCCATAATCCTTTTTTCTTACTAAAGCAAATGGCGGAGATGTACAAATTAAATCTATAGATTCGTCAGGAATCTCTTTCATAGCCAGTAAGCTATCATTATGGTAAGCCGCTCCGTATTGAGTTTTATAATAAGGCTCTTGTTTTATATACATTTTTTTTGATTTTGATAGTATTTTTTTACAACTTTCTAGCATAATACATTATAGTTATCGACTTTAGGACGAAACAACGGATGACTGAGAGCCTGTTTTCTGTAAAAAATTTATCCATCGCCTATCCCCATAGCGACAGTTGGGCGGTAAATAATGTTTCTTTTTCGCTAAATAGGGGAGAAAAGCTGGGTTTGGTAGGGGAGTCAGGCTGTGGAAAAACAACCCTGGGACGAGCGATTATGCGGTTATTGCCAGCAGAGTCTCGCCATCAGGGAGAGATTTTATTTGAGGGGAAGTCAGTGTTGGATCTGAATGATTCAGAACTGAGACAATTTCGGGGAGAGGTGGTTGCGCTGGTTTTTCAAGATCCCATGACTCGCCTTGATCCTTTGATGACCATTGGCGATCATTGTTTAGAAACTTTGAGGGCGCATCAACCCCAATTATCCCGTGCTGAAGCTAAAGTCCTGGTTTTGCAAACCCTGGAACGGGTGAAAATTACGGGCGATCGCTGGAGTCAGTATCCCCATGAATTTAGCGGTGGGATGCGTCAACGGGTGGCGATGGCCTTGGCGTTGTTATTAAAACCAAAAATGATTGTAGCCGATGAACCGACGACCAGTTTAGATGTAACAGTAGCGGCAGAGATTTTGCAGGAATTAACCCGTCTTTGTGCCGAAGATGATATGGGTTTGATCCTGATTTCCCATGATCTGGCGATGGTGGGGGAATACTGCGATCGCCTGGCAGTGATGAATCAGGGGGAAATTGTAGAAATGGGGGAAATTAATTCGATTTTGTATCATCCTCAACACGAATATACCCAATCTTTGTTAGAAGCCGCCTTGCATATTCACCATCAAAATGAGCCGATAGAATTAACGGTCAGAAATAGCGAAATTAAGCCCTTATTGAAAATTAGTAACCTCAAACAATACTTCAGTTTAGAAGGGAATTTAATTCAGCAATTGTTTACCAAAGAAAAGAAGTTTATTAGGGCCGTTGATGATATTAATTTTGAAATTTATGCAGGAGAAAATTTGGGATTAGTAGGGGAATCGGGCTGTGGCAAAAGTACCCTTTCTCGGACGATTTTGCAATTACTCAAACCAACTTCAGGGCAGGTTGAATTTGCAGGAACCGATCTCAGTCAATTATCCGAATCAGCAATGCGTCTCCAACGTCGCCAGATTCAAATGATTTTTCAAGATCCCCATGCTTGTCTCAACCCCATGATGACCATTGGCCAAAGTATTGCTGATCCGTTATTTATTCATCAATTGGCCACACCCGCAGAAGCCGAAAAACAGGTTAAAGCTATGTTAGAAAGGGTCAGATTAACGCCTGTCGAAGAGTATTATGACCGTTATCCCAAGGATTTATCAGGAGGACAACAGCAACGGGTGGCGATCGCACGGGCCTTAATTACCAAACCGAAGCTGGTGATCTGTGATGAACCCGTCAGTATGTTGGATGCTAGTGTGCAGAGTCAGGTGTTGGAACTCATGTTAGAGTTGAAATCGGTTTTTAATTTGACCTATTTATTTATTACCCATGATCTGTGGGTGGCTCGTTTTTTCTGCGATCGCATTGCGGTGATGAATAAGGGCAAAATTGTCGAAATTGGTGATACCGAAAGCATTTTTACCAATCCTCAGAACGAATATACCCAAAAACTCCTAAAAGCCGCCCCTTTACTCTCCAAAGTTGCCTAAATCATAACATATCGTTATACTACGTTAATAAGCTTGTCCATACTCTCTGGAAAAGCCCAAATTTTTCGTACAGACTTAAGCGATTAAGTCCCTATCATGTACTCGACTAAGCTAGAAAATACTATCAATTATTAAACGCGATCGCATGACCCCCTTAACCACCCCAACTCCCCAATCCTCCCCATCTCCCCATCTCCCCGTTTCTCGCCGCACAGCCTTAAAACTTCTTGGTATTGGTTCCGTCGGAGGAGCCTTGGGTTATTCTCGCCTCAGCAAACCCCAACCTAATGTTTATCAATTGGATGAAATCGTTCTTCCTAAACTATTAAATGAATCCAAATCGGTGGCGATCGTAGGAGCGGGATTAGCGGGTTTGGCCTGTGCCTATGAATTGAGTCAACGGGGTTTTGCGGTGACATTATTGGAAAAATCTCCCAATTTAGGCGGCAAAATTGCCAATTGGAAAATCCAAGTGGGAGATGAAGAATTTTTGATGGAACACGGCTTTCATGGATTTTTTCCGCAATACTATAATCTCAAAAGTTTAGTTAAAGAATTAGCGATTACCGATAACTTTAAATCCTTGGGTTTCTATTCCCTGGTTTTTCGGAATAATACCTATCAGCCCGAAGTTTTTCGTCCTAGCCATTCCGCCTTTCCTTGGAATATTGTCGATTTAACCATTTCCTCGCCCAATCGATTACGGTGGGGAATTAATCTCACAAAAATCTCCCATTTACAGGTATTTCGAGCGATTACAGGCTTTCAAATCCCTAAAAGTTATAACGAACTCGATAATATTTCCGTGACTGAATGGGTTTCTAGGGGCTTTCCCCAGGGTTTATACGATCTGTATTTTCTGCCTTTTGCTAAATCTAGTCTCAATGCGCCCGATATTTTGAGCGCAGGAGAATTGATGCAATTTTTCCATTTTTACTTTTTTGGAAATCCTGAAGGATTAGCATTTAATGGCACAAAAGATGACATGGTAACAAGCATTGTCAAACCCATGATTGCAGCCATTGAAGCCAAGGGTGGAAAGGTGATTACAGAAGCAACCGTCAGTCAAATTGAGTGTGCAGAAAGTCAGGTTAAATCATTAAGTTATCAACAGGGAAATGCGGAAACTAATGTGCCTTTTTGGGTAACAGAGAATTCGTTAATTAGTGATGAAAAGAATCATTATTACGGCGCAGGCGATCGCGTTTTTCTAGCGTCAGAAAATCAAAAAGAAGCGGTTTCGCTGACTTGCACCCATCAAGGTTGTACCGTTGCTAAACAAGCTGATGGAAAATTACTTTGTCCCTGTCATGGAGCGGTTTATGATGCTGAAGGTCGAGTGATTTCAGGCCCCGCTAAACGCAATTTACCCCATTATAAAGTGGCTCAATCCCAACCCAATCAAGTTCAACTCGTCGCGGCTAATCCTGAATCTTCTGCTAAACCCATCGCCCTCAAAGCGGATTATTATGTGTTAGCAACCGATGTGCCTGGAACCCAACATTTATTTAACCTGATGACAGGAGAAGTTGACCCTGTTCTGAAAGCAAATGTGAGTAAATTGGCGATCGCCGATCCCTTTGCGGTTGCCAGATTTTGGTTTGACAAAGATTTTGACTGGGAACACAGTAATTTTGCCTCTCTTTCGGGTTATGCCTTGACCGATAGTATTACCCTTTATCACCGCATTCAACAGCAATTTATCGACTGGTCAGAACGCACAGGAGGCAGTGTAGTGGAGTTACACGCCTATTGTTATAAAGAAAAAGAGTTTCCGACCCAAGAAGTTTTATTATCGACTTTTGAGCAGGAATTATACGAAATTGTCCCTAGTTTAAGCTCTGCAACCCTGCTCCATCGCGAGTTAGTCAATCAAAAGAATTTTTCAGGTTATCCGCCTAACAGTTACCAAGACCGACCAATAACCCAGACAACGATAAATAATCTTCTTTTTGCAGGAGATTGGGTGAAAATGCCGTTTCCCTGCGGTTTAATGGAGCGGGCGGTGAGTAGTGGACTTTTGGCGGCGAATGGGATTTGTCATCAAGAAAGTTTACAACGTCGGGATTTGTTAACGGTTATGCCAGAGGGCGTTTTACAGATTTAAAGTTTTGATAAAAGTCTCAATCAGTTAAAGAGCTAAAAGCGGTAGAATAGAAAAAAGGGCGTTGCTGATTTGAGATATGAATCTTCTTTTATGAGATTTTTAAAAGCTAGACTCAAACTGACTTTTAGATATGTGCAAAATTGATATTCATATCCTGATTCAGCAACGCCGAAAAAAGTTACGGCTATTCACATGACGAACTCTACTGAATCTATCCCAATTTCTCCTCCAAAACTTTCTGCTGAAGCCTTGGCGATCTCTCGATTGAAAGATGAAGACGATCCGAGTCAATGGGTTACGCTTGTTGAAGCAGGCGAAGACATTGATATTGAAAAGGATTTAGAATATTTAAAAAAACGTGGCTACAAAATCCAGATATCAAGTTAAAATCAATGATCAAGTTAT
>JBEIFD010000195.1:0-6965 GCA_040382535.1 Merismopediaceae cyanobacterium | reverse complement strand
CTGCTAACAAGTAAGCTATAACTCCACCCATACTAATTATCCCTTGCATCTTTTTTGCCTCCTGTTTTCAATTTTGTTCTCCTTTCCCATTATCCTTTTTTCTACAACCCTTACCTAACGCTAAATTTAGAATTGCTGATCGCCCTTTGCTTTCCTATCCTAAGCCGCGATTGCACTTTCATCAATCCAACCTACATTTACCCGATCGCACTTTCACAAGCCAAAGGGATCACAGTTTTAAAGTTCAATCAAAAGGATGACAGCGATCGCACTTATAAAATCCAAAGCGATCGCGTTTTTAAAGTCTAATCAATAAGATGAAAGCGATCGCATTAATAAAAATTCCAAAAATCAGATGACTACGGTGAATAACAATCAATTTAGTGCGTTAAATTTATAATATAAATATTCCAAGTAAAAATCATTTCACCAACAGATCATGCTTAATTCTATTGACGCATTATTTGACGGAAAAGTTTTTCATCCAGAACAACCCGTCACCTTGAAAGCCAATACTCGTGTTCGCATTGTTATCGACAACTTATCCGATGAGAATAACGAACTCACTTCTTTTTTAGAGACAGCAGAATCATTACAATTAGACGGCCCCTCAGATTGGTCAGAAAATCTAGATAAATATTTATATGGTGAAGAAAAAGAGTATGAATCCTGAGAAATTTCTCGATACAAGTTACGCGATCGCCTTATCTTCATCTGCGGACGATTATCATCATAAAGCACTTGTCATTGCCCAACAATTAAAAGCTTCAAAAACACCTTTAATTACAACCAGAGCCATTATTTTAGAGATTGGCAATGCTTTATCTAAACAAAAATATCGCTCTAAGTCAATTAAATTATTATCCTCATTAGAAAAGGACAAAATAGTGACAGTTATTCCCTTATCGGAAACTCTTTATCAAAAAGCTTTTCAACTATATTGTCAAAGAAACGACAAAAATTGGGGAATTGTTGACTGTATTTCCTTTACTGTAATGGGAGAGCGTAGAATAACGGAAGCATTAACAACAGATATTCATTTTCAGCAAGCTGGTTTTCGAGCTTTATTGAGGGATTAATCTCACGACAGGCGATCGCACTTTCAGCAGTCAAAGTAATCGCACTTCCAAAAGCCAAAGTGATCGCACTTTCAAAAGCCCAAGCGATCACAGTTTTAATGTTTGATCAACAAGATCGGCGATCGCCCTCTCAATTAAAAGCAGGTTAAGTTAAACAAAGTGCAACACAACCTAACTGGTGATCGCAATTACTTCTTGTACTTTATTGTAAGTTTATAACTGCTTTTTCCTTTTTGTCCCAGTGTTATATTTACGTTTTCACTGGTTTCCAAACCTTTTAAATCAATGCCTTGAACTATTTCGCTGTTTAATTCTATCTCAAATTTTTCCACATTATTCTCTCTTCCTGCTCTAATGATAGTTGCAATATTTTGAGCATCATCGCTGGTAAGAGATACTGGCTGGGAAAAAATTCTTACAGCTCCTACTGCTGCACGTATAACAAGATATTCAAGTACTATTAGTAATGTCATAAAAGTTATAAGCAGGCCTATTTTGTAGTGCGATCGTTGACTTTGTAGAAGCATTATAACTGTATTTTTGGCTAATTGTCAAGTCATTGTAATTCCTTTCTCTGATGAAGTGCGATCATTTTGTAAAGAGAGATCATTTTGGAAGAGGCGATTGTTTGTAGGGATTAAACCCAAGAGAGATTAAATTCCTTTTAACTGCTTATCCTCAGAATCCGATTTGTCCACAACCGACTTGGCTAGTTTAACCAGCGATCGCAGAGCTTCATTAACGGATGCCGAATCCCGAAAAATTTCTGCCATATCTGGCTCAAGTACAACAACATTCGTTGCCTGTTGATACGCCTCATAATACTTGCCACGAACACCACCTGAAAAATCATATTCTGTTCTCATTTCGTCATCAACAGTGATGCTTAAATTAGAATCCTGATTCATAAATTTTCCTCTCATTTCGAGTTACTAAACGAGCACTAATTAAACGAACTTCATTCTGTCTTTCCGTATGAGAAACCACTAAAAGACGCTGTAACTTTGATTGCCCTGTTGTTAAGAGACGGCACTCTTCTATTGAGTGATCAGGGTCAGAAATGGTTATAGCAAAGGGATCGCTAAACACAGTAACAGCTTCTTCAAAAGAAATACCGTGCTTTTTGATGTTACTTGACGCTTTAGCTGGGTTCCACTGAAACTTCATATAGCTATTCTAGCCTAATTCCTCATTAAGAAGGGAGATGCCGTCACTAATAATAGGGGGGTGATCGTTTTGTTGGGATGAGATTTGGAAGGGAGATCGCTTTCTCTGGTGAAGTGCGATCGCTTTCTCTGATGAAGTGCGATCGCAAATTAAACATAATTAATATTATTTAATTATCTCCTCCTAAATTGCGAATTTGATACATTTGATATAAACGAATCACAACTTTTTCTAACTCAATCCAAATAAAGATCAAAGCACTACAACCAAAACAAATCATTAACTCATTAAAGGGTAAAAAATGGGTTCCAAAAAAAGCTCGTAGGGGTTCTACATAAACCAATAGCAATTGTAATAAGGTGGTGACAAGAACCGAAATTAAGAGGAAAGGATTAGAGAAAGCATCCATTTCGATGGTTAAACGATTAAGAGAACGAACCGCCAACGCATGACCCATTTGGGCAAGACATAGGGTCGTAAAAACAATGGTTTTCCAGCGATTCGGGTCTAGGGTTCCGCCTTGGGTGTGTTCTGGGGTATAACCATAGGCCCAAACCATAATGGCGATCGCGACGACGGCAAGAATAATGCCTAAACGAACCATATAAGACCCTAAACCCCGTGCAAAAATGCTTTCCTGGGTATCCTTGGGGGCGCGTTGCATAATTAGAGGACTGCCTGGCTCAACCGCGAGGGCTAGAGCAGGAACCCCATCGGTAACTAAGTTCATCCAGAGAATTTGTAGCGGTGTCAAGGGAACGCCACCTAAACCAAGGATGGGAGCCGCCGCAATGGTAATCACTTCCCCAATATTACTACCGAGAATATAGCGAATAAACCGACGAATATTGGAATAAACGACCCGACCTTCTTCGATCGCGGAAACAATGGTTGTGAAATTATCATCCAATAAAACCATATCACTGGCTTCTTTACTGACATCGGTTCCCGTAATCCCCATTGCAACCCCAATATCGGCTTGTTTGAGGGCAGGGGCATCATTCACTCCATCCCCTGTCATGGCAACGACTTGATGTTTACGGCGTAAAGCTTGGACAATTCGCAGTTTATGTTGGGGAGAAACACGGGCATAGACATCGACATCTTCAACCACGTTATCAAAATCAGCATCACTAAAGTGTTCTATGTCCTTACCCGTTAAACTCTGATGACCTGGTAGGGCAATTCCCAAATCCTGGGCGATCGCCTGGGCGGTGAGGGGATGATCTCCCGTAATCATGACGGTACGAATCCCCGCAATCCGACATTTTTCTACGGCATCTCGCACTTCAGGACGGGGCGCATCGAGCATTCCCACTAATCCTAACCAAGTTAATTGCTGTTCTGCCTCATTTTCGGTAGTTGAAATTTCACCCGAAGACTTACTAGCAAAGCCTAAAACCCGTAATCCCCGACTGGCTAATTGATTATTCTTTTCTAAAATCTGGGTTCGTTGTGAATCGCTGAGGGGTTGAATCTCGCCACCGATTTGAATCTGGGTACAACGTTCTAGGGTTAATTCGGGGGAACCCTTGACAAACATCATTACGCCTTGGGAATTTAGTTGATTCGATTCATCGGCAACCAAGACACTCATGCGCTTACGTTCTGAAGAAAACGGAAACTCGCCCACACGGGGAAAAAGATGTTCTCGGTCATGTTTAAACAAACCCGCTTTTCCTGCGGCGGCCAACAAAGCTCCTTCGGTGGGATCGCCTAAAATTGCCCAATCTCCATTTTCTTTTTGCAAGATCGCATCATTACACAACAAACAAGCCATTAACAAAGACTGTAATTCAGGTTGGGTTTGAGTCTCGACGATTTCTAACTCAGTCGTCTGAAATTCCCCTGTCGGAATATAACCTTCTCCTGTCACTCGCAGATCACAATTTGGGGTATAAACGGCTTGGACGACCATTTTGTTTTGGGTCAGGGTTCCCGTTTTATCGGAACAAATGGTGGTCACAGAACCCAGGGTTTCAACGGCAGTCAGTTTACGAATCAGGGCATTGCGTTTCACCATCCGTTGTGTTCCCAAAGCTAGGGTTACGGTAATCACCGCAGGTAGCCCTTCAGGAACCACTGCCACCGCCATACTGAGGGAAACTTCGACTAATTCTCGAAAAAGATCGGGTTTCATTAGGGTTCCGACCACGATAACGATCGCCACTAGAACGAGGGAGCCAGTCACCAGCACATTTCCCAATTGGGTCATGCGTTTTTGTAAAGGAGTGGGTTCGGCTTCTACCGATTGCATGGCGGCGGCAATTTTACCCAACTCGGTTTTCATGCCGATTTCTGTGACTAGAATTGTTCCTCTTCCCTGCAACACTTCCGTACCAGAGAACACTAAATTGAGGCGATCGCCCACCGCACTATCTTCCGCAATGATTAAATCCGACTGTTTCAGCACCGCTTCGGCCTCTCCTGTGAGGGCAGATTCTCGAATTTGTAGGTTAACAGCTTCTAAAATGCGGCCATCGGCGGGAACTTTAACTCCTGCTTCGAGTAACATCAAATCCCCTGGCACTAATTCCTTGGAGTCGATTTCTTCCGTTTTTCCCTCCCGAATCACCCGCACCTTAGAAGAAGATAAATTCTTTAACGCCGCTAATGCTTTTTCCGCGCCACTTTCTTGGACATAGCCCAAAACCCCATTCAGTAAAACCACCACAAAAATCGCCACTGCATCCTTGGGAAAGATAAACTCTTTCGTTTCCATCGCTTGATGGATATCCAGACCCGCCGAGATGAGGGCCACCGCGATCAGCATGATCAACATGATATTTTTAAACTGATCGATGAAGATATCGAAAGAACTCCGCCCCCCCATTTCGATCAATTCGTTCGTGCCGTAAGCCCGTTGATTCTCTTCAATTTGGTTTTGACTCAAACCCTGATCGCGATCGCTATTCAATAACGTCAGGGATTGATCAGGGGCGATTGTATGCCAAGCAATGGGTGTGGTGGTGGTCACGGTCGAATCTGGGGGCAAAGACATAGTCAACAACTTCCTAGAGGAGAGATACTAAAAAACAGTATTGATGGTTAACCATGATACTACTAAATAGAGTCAAAATAAAATTCCTGACAATTTGTTACAACTCATCACAATGGGTGATAGTCTGTAAAAGTATTATTGTGAGAGAGATTTTTAGAGTTCAACCCTTAAAATTTTGGGCTTGTATTCGGTCTATTTAGTAATATCGGTTTAAATTTACGCTTAGGATGATCCCTCGTTTGTTGCCAATTCATGAACGTCCCCATATCCATTCTTCATTATTGCTCAGAAAAGCTGAAATTCACGCAGTTAGTCAGATTTTGGCGGCAGATGGCGATTTAATGGTAGCAGGGGTTTCGGGAAGTGGACGGCGATCGCTGCTCCATCCCCACCAGTTTTGACCGCATTCACAGCCATAAAACTCTTGCCATTTACGACGATAATCTTCGGTGATCAGCCGCGATCGCCATCAGACAAATCGCCTAACAGAAAATTGATGAATAAAACTTTAATATTTCTTTAGAATTGTCTCTATCCCTTTGATAGTAATAAGTTTTTACCTGGAGAAACTAAGGGTCATAACAAAAGCATCTTGTCTTTTTTTGATACTTGTGAAACGATAAAAATATGGACTTGTATGAAGATAACGTTATGGACAAATTGTCTTAAAATAACGTTAAAAAATTATTTTTGATGCGATCACGAACATTCCACTTTTTTAGGAAAGAGTAAATGTAGCCAGGATCACAAGCCAATTGTAAATTGTAAACACCCTCGTTTTGTTAGAAACACTAAAACCGTTATCTTATTTTGTACGGTTCTCTATTCATTGTGCAAATACAAAAAAATACCAGTAAATAATTCAGGTTAAACATCATGGCCAACATCTCTTCTCTCAATTTAAGCTCTCTCTATAACCAACTGACGAGTTTTGCCAATCTAAGCAATTTCTGGAGCCGCTTTGATAGTGTTTTTGGGACTTCCTATGACAAGGCGATCGCTGTAAAACTTCTTTCTCAATTGAAAGCTAAAGATTTCTCTCAGTTACCCAAGATTGATGTTGTCAGTAGTACCGTTTTGGGGAATGCGCGTGCCGCCTATGGCACTAGCACTAATACCATCTATATTTCAGACAGTTTCTTGAAAACATCGATAACAACCCCATCGGCTATTATTGCGGTTCTTCTCGAAGAAATTGGGCATTATATCGATGCAAAAATCAATAAAATGGACACCAATGGAGATGAGGGTGAAAGATTCTCGAATGTAGTGCGCGGTGTAACCTTAAGTTCCAGTGAATTAACCCGCATTCAAAATGAAAATGACTGGGGAAAAATCACGCTCAATGGAAAATCCATTACTGTAGAAAAAGCCGCGCCAGTTGTCTATGAAACAAATAAAGTTGCTTCTGGATTAGGCTACAACATTGAGGTTTCAGGGACTAACGCGATTGGGTCAACATCCAAAAGCTCTAATAACGTTCTGAGCTTCTTCAACGGCACAATAGTTGCGCCCATTGCGAATAGTGTCTATACAAATTTTGATGGGTATGATATTTCAGGAACTACCATTGTTTATTCTAAAAAAGGGGAAATTTATCGCTATAGTTTAGGCACAACCACAAGGCTGACCACTAATGCCATGAATGACTATAAACCCCAGATTGATGGCACTAATGTCGTTTGGTATGCCAATGATGGAACAGATGTAGAGATTTT
>JBEIFD010000194.1:0-6980 GCA_040382535.1 Merismopediaceae cyanobacterium | reverse complement strand
CGGTTACTTCGGTCGCTTGATATTCCAATATGCTTCTTTCAACAACAGTCGTTCCTTACACTTCTTCTTAGGAGCATGGCCTGTCATCGGAATCTGGTTCACCGCAATGGGTGTTTCCACAATGGCGTTCAACTTGAACGGATTCAACTTCAACCAATCCATTCTTGACTCGCAAGGTCGTGTAATCGGAACATGGGCGGATGTCTTGAACCGCGCTAACATCGGTTTTGAAGTAATGCACGAACGTAATGCTCACAACTTCCCCCTCGATTTAGCATCTGGTGAACAAGCTCCTGTTGCTCTGACCGCTCCTGCGATTCACGGTTAATCCCTTAACTAAAAATCCATTTTTACCGAAAGCACTCTCATTATGGGGGTGCTTTTGGGATCAGGTAAAATTTATTGATTTTCTGCTGATCGATAAAACCAATAAAAATGGGAACTTTTACGCTAGGATAGGCCTCGTATTAGAGAAATTATCCTCGTCAATTATTTTGGTAGTGAGTGGTGCTGAGGTAGAGTATGACCAGTATTGAACCGTTTCCCCTGAAGTCAAGAATTTCTGTGACCGCTCGACCGACTGGACAGCCCACACTGCCAACTCAAAGGGGTAGAGCGTCGGGTAGATCTTTGTTGAAATCCCCCCGTTCTAAGTTGCGATCGCCGATTTTGAAGGGAATAATGTGGGGGGCGGCTTTTGGTTTTACGGCTTTAGCGTCAGGAGCCGCAGGAGTTGCCCTTGCCATTCTTTCTCCTGACTGGTCTTCAGGAAAATTTGCCTTTACCCAGACAACACAATTGCCTGATGGGAAGAAAATTATGTTATCCCAAGATAGTCGTTGGAATAGCCTTCTACCCTACAACCTCGCTCGACCCGTCAATATTTTAGTAATGGGGATTGATCGAGTATCTGATGCACCTTCAGGAAGTGTAGAAGCTTTTTCAGGGCGTAGCGACACGATGTTGTTGTTGAGGTTTGAGCCAACAGACAATTCTATGCGTATATTGTCCATTCCCCGTGACACCAGGGTGAGGATTCCTGACGTTGGTTATACAAAAATAAATGATGCTAATTCCTATGGTGGGCCTGCTTTGGCCGCCAAGGTGACAAGTTCAACCTTGAATGATGTTTCGATTGATCGATATGTACGAGTAACAACGGATGCTTTTCGGGAGTTAGTCGATTTGGTTGGCGGCGTTGAGGTTTTTGTCCCCAAGCCTATGCAGTATCGAGATATGACCCAAAAGTTGGATATTAACCTGGAAGCGGGTTTACAGACACTTAATGGGGATCAGGCAGAACAATTTGCGCGTTTTCGGAAAGATGCTATTGGAGATATTGGTCGAGTTCAACGACAAGAGATTTTATTAAAAGCTTTACAACATCGGG
Source organism: Merismopediaceae cyanobacterium (assembly GCA_040382535.1). Classification (GTDB taxonomy): domain Bacteria; phylum Cyanobacteriota; class Cyanobacteriia; order Cyanobacteriales; family Microcystaceae; genus Snowella. Next base: position 5,590 of record JBEIFD010000194.1, on the reverse strand, counting down.
TTAATAATCCAACGATCATTCCCCGCATTCCCCAGGCGATCGGCATTCTCCAGAAGTCTATTGATACCAATTTGAGCATGGAAGAAATTCTGGCTTTGGCAAATTTTGGGCGGCAGTTGACGAAGGAACAGGTTCAGATGGTGATGTTGCCAGGTCGTTTTAGTCAGTCCACTGAATTTGAAGGTCGCAGTTTTTGGATTTTGTCTGAGCGGGGTCGCGATCGCGTGATGGATCAGTATTTTGGTGTTGAACAAGAAGCACAGTCTCAACCCTATCGTTCCCTTGAGCGGTTAAGCATTGCTATCCAAAACTCAACGGAAAATCCTGAAGCGGTTGAACGAATGCAGAAATATCTCCGTCAACAAAATTTTCGTAATGTTTATACCATTGAAAACACGAATCAATTTTTAGACAAAACTGAAATTATTGCCCAACAGGGAGATTTGCGAGCGGCGCGATCGCTCCAGAAGCTATTGGGATTTGGTCAGGTAGAAGCCTCTTCTACGGGAGATTTGGGTTCGGATTTAACCATTCGTGTCGGTCTTGATGCGGAAAAATGGGTAGAAAATGATAGTTTTAGTCGCCCAAATTCCACCGAACCTTAAAACATCGACTTAATTACTCCTTTAGTAATAACCGTGATAGGCTAGAAGATCAAGTTATTTAACCACTTGTTTAGGAAGTTTATTATGGCTAACACCCTAGCCAAAACCTACGTTAGTAATGCTTTTTTGAAAATAGAAAATTCTAATTTATATGGGATTTTTGCCTGGAGTCAGAAAGAGGCGGATTTAATTCCCCAAAAATCCTGGCTAATCCTGTTAGAAATTTTTGTTTATGAGCATTCCTTAGAAAAGGCTTATCAATTATTTCAGCAAGTTAGAAATAATTCTCTACTCATTAAAAAAAACGAAGAGTTAGAAAAATATCAACAATTTCTCACCGAGGGAATTATCCAATTGGGTGAGGGGAAAATTACCTTATTTGCCAGAGGATTTCGCAGTTTTATTGAAAAAGATATGCTGTTTGAATTGGGAGAATTTAGCCAAAATTATTATCAAGTTTTACCCCAACTTTTTCAGAAAATCTCCTTAGAGGATGACCTACTTTCCCTAGAAACTTTTTCGGATTTTATTCAAGTCGTCGAAAAATTAGAAAAATTAGGTTTTCTTTCTCCCGCGATCGCCCAGATTAATTGGGGAGATCTCAAACGTCCTATGCCCATTTGTCAGGCGTTTGGTTTAACAAGAGGAACTCCTGTTGATCGTTATTATCTGAGTCAATTTATTGACAAGGTTTATCCTCAAATTCAAGGAAATATTTTAGAGATTGGTGGTACTCCTAAAGACAAAGATTTTTATCAGGTCAATCAGGGAACATCCTATAAAATTCTGAATATAGAAGCAGGGCCAGGCGTTGATATTGTCGGTGATGTCCATGATCCTTCTATTGTGGAACCAGAATCTTTTGATTCAATTATTATTTTTAATGTCTTAGAACATTGCTATGCTCCTTGGATTGCGGTGGAAAATATTTGGAAATGGCTCAAACCTGGTGGTAAATGTTTTGCAATGGTTCCGAGTGCCATTCGGGTTCATGCCACACCCCAGGATTATTGGCGACCCTTACCCGATGCGTTTGTCTATATTTTTCGTGATTTTTCCCAACAACAATTATATGTTTACGGAAATCCAATCACTGCGATCGCAGGGTATCAGGGAATCGCAACAGAAGAATTAACCCCAGAAGAATTAGATGCTTTTCATCCCGACTATCCCGTTGCAACTTGTATGGTTGCCCAAAAATAAAATCATATCAAATCTTCAATTTTTATGAGTCCTATTACCTTTAATATTCAACCAGAAATTAGCGTTATTTTATGTACCTACAATCGAGCTAAATATCTCAATGATTGTATTGAGAGTGTTATTAACCAGACTTTTGAAAATTGGGAATTAGTTATTGTTGATGATGGTAGTGAAGATGATAGTTTTGAAGTGATTCAACCTTATATCCAAAAATTCAACAATATTCGTTATCTGAAACATCAAAATCGAAAATTAGGTCTTTCTAAAAATGCAGGTATCCAAGCTTCTTTTGGGAAATATATCACTTTTATTGATAGTGATGATACCTATAAAGTAAATCATTTAGAATCTCGTTGGCAATATATGCAGAGCTACCCCGAAGTTGATCTGATTGAAGGAGGCTTTTTTAGTGAGGAAGAAGTCTTAGTTGCTGATTATTTTCAAGCAGGAAAAACCATTAATTTACGGGAATGTGTCCTCGGCCCAACTTTTTTGGGAAAACGAAAAGTGTTTTTTGAATTAGGCGGTTTTAATAATATTGCCTATGGAGAAGATACGGACTTTTGGGAAAGAGCGAGCAAAATATTTAAAACACAAAAAATAACTGAACCTGAAACCTATGTTTATACCAGGGCAGAAACCAGTATTACTAAAACCTTCGTTGAAAAGTTATCTTTGTCCAATGAAGTTGATTAAAAATAAATAGAAAATCTTCCTATAATTTATTCATCTATGCTTTAATAACGATTCTCAAAAATGTTTAAATCCGTTTTTAAATTAGGTCTCTTGATTGTGATTGGATTAAATATTACTGCTTTAAAATTGGCTGCTTCATCCCCTCAAGCTTGGGAGCAAAATAATAAAGAAGCGATCGCAAAATGTCGGCACGCCAGTGGACTCAAAGATGCAAATCCTGTCGGTAAAATAATTCTATTTAATAATTCTATTTGGGGATGATGTTGGTTACGATGGTCTGATGATCAAAGGGCGTTATCCTCAGCCCCACATGAAAAATAAAGCAACTCAGGTTTTATGTTTATTTAATCGCAAAACTCGCAAGGCTTCTATTGGTGAAATGGAATAGAAATAATAGGCAAATTAACTCCTGAATAATATTCCTTGCTGTAAATTTTTCGTTGATTATGTCTGATGTTATAGCGGAAGTCTTATCATACCTTTTCACAGGAAAAGCTATCAACGAATTATTTACAGGTAGAAACTTCTCTGAAGAGCTGAATTCTCGTTACCCCATTTAGCCAAAGAGCAATTATCAAAATTCATCGCTTTTTAAAATTCACAACTATCAACGATGGGCGATCGCGTTTAGAGTTTCCCATTGATCGGGATTTCTAGGGATACAATGAAAAAGACTGTCAAAAATCCTCCAGAATCTCATGACCCTTTTTACCCTGCGATCGCTAAAAAAAGACTTTGGCATCAAAGAAATCCTCAAAGATGCCAACTTTAGCCTAGAAGAAGGCGATAAGGTCGGATTGATCGGGCGTAATGGCTCAGGTAAATCGACCCTATTAAAAATGATTGCGGGCTTAGAATCCATCGATGGAGGCGAATTTTGGGTGAATGGGGGGGCGAAAATTGTTTATCTACCGCAACAACCAGAAATGGAAGATGAACATACCGTCCTAGAGCAGGTTTTTGTTGAAAGCAACGAAAAAATGTCGCTGGTGAGAGAATATGAAGAAATCTCTGAAAAATTATCCCATAGTCAAGGCGATACGGATAAATTAATGGCTCGGCTTTCGGTGGTTTCTGAGCAGATGGATGCCTTGGGAGCGTGGGAACTAGAAAATAATGCCAAAATTATCCTTAATCAATTAGGAATCGACGATTTAGAGGCAAAAGTGGGTTCTCTGTCTGGCGGTTATCGTAAACGAATCGCGATCGCCTCGGCCCTTTTGTTGGAACCCGATGTTTTATTAATGGATGAACCGACCAATCATCTCGATGCCCTTTCAGTGGAATGGTTGCAGAGTTATCTCAAACGTTATCGGGGCGCGTTATTACTGATTACCCACGATCGCTATTTTTTAGATCAAGTCACCAATCGCATTCTCGAAATTGACCAAGCAGATTTGTTCTCCTATAGCGGAAATTATGCCTATTATTTAACCAAAAAAGCCGAAGCCGAGGAATCGGGGCAAAGTAGCCAACGTAAATTTGCAGGGGTTTTACGGCGAGAACTGGAATGGTTATCACGGGGGCCAAAAGCGCGTAGCACCAAGCAAAAAGCCCGCATCGATCGCATTCGAGATATGCAGGCCCAAGAATTCAAACAAGATCAGGGCAAAGTCGAAATTACCACCGTTGGCCGTCGCATTGGCAAAAAAGTGATTGAGTTAGAAAATATTGGCAAATCCTACAGCGATCGCCACTTAATTGAGGATTTTACCTATATTTTCAATCCCGAAGACCGCATTGGCATCGTCGGCCCCAACGGTGCGGGCAAATCCACCCTGATGAATATCATTACGGGACGAGTGCAACCCGATTCTGGCTCCGTTAGTATCGGCTCGACCATTCATTTTGGCTATTTTGACCAACATTCCGACGATTTAATGCCCAACGGTAGTCAACGGGTGATCGAATATCTTAAGGAAGTGGCGGAACTCGTGAAAACCTCCGACGGCACAGTGATCACTGCATCTCAGATGTTAGAACGTTTTTTGTTTCCGCCCGATCAACAATATGCACCGATTAGCAAATTATCGGGAGGCGAAAAACGTCGCTTATTTTTATTACGAGTTTTGATGGGTGCGCCCAATGTGTTAATTCTCGATGAACCAACCAATGATTTGGATGTGCAAACCTTGGGAGTTTTAGAAGATTATTTAGAAGATTTTAATGGTTGCGTGATTGTCGTTTCCCACGATCGCTATTTTCTAGACCGCACAGTGGATACTATTTTTGCCTTTGAAGAAGGGGGAATATTGCGTCAATATCCAGGCAATTATTCTCTCTACAGGTCATACAAACAAACAGAAGAAAATGCGGCTAAAAATTCAGAAAGTCAATCTACCAATACCAGTAAGTCGGTAACTGCGAATACGTCTGTTGCGACAGTTGATAAATCTGATAAATCTCGTAAGTTATCATTTAAAGAAAAAAAAGAATACGAAACAATGGAAGCTAAAATTTCCAAACTAGAAGCCGAAAAAGAAACCATTGAAAAAACGCTTTATTCTAATCCTTCTTCTGATTTTACTAAGGTACAAAAATTAACAGAAAAGTTAGCCGAATTAAGTAATGCGATCGATTCTGCAACGGAACGTTGGTTAGAACTCGCCGAAAGAGTTTAAACTTTTGATAAAGTTTTTTGAGCTTAAGGATATTTTATGAATACTGAACCCAGTCTTTGGATTATTACCAGCGATCGCGCAGATGACGAGTCAGGCAGTAAAGCGGGCTATGATACTGGCGCAAGCTATCGGGGAATCGAGCCACCGTCAGGAAGAAATCGCCATCAGGTTTCTGCCCAAACTTTACAGCAAAATATGACGGAATTTTTGTCCGTAGTGGAATCGGCTTTCGAGAAGGCGGAACAATCCCAGGTTAAAATGCAATTGGAAGAGGTGGAATTAGTGGTTGAAGTGAATGGCAAGGGTCAGGTCAGTTTATTGGGGACTGGCGGTGAACTGGGTGGTAAGGGAGCGATTACGCTTAAATTTAAACGTAAAACTCAGTAACTTCTCTCATTGACAGGTGATAAAACTAATGCCGAAGAAAATAAGAGAGCTTAAATCAATGCTACTCAAAGCGGGATT
>JBEIFD010000193.1:0-6986 GCA_040382535.1 Merismopediaceae cyanobacterium | reverse complement strand
GGAGAACGATTAACCGTAACTGGATTAACAAGAACACTTACCGTTGCACTAGTAGCCCCACCTTTGCCATCACTCACAACATAATCAAAACTAGCATTACCAGTAAAATTAGTTGTCGGGGTAAAGACTGGATTGCCACTCGCATTGAGAACGACACTACCGTTAACCGCATTTTTAACTGACGATAGGGTTAGAACATCCTTGTCAGCATCCGTATCGTTCGCTAAGAGATTACTGGATAGCAAAGTAACGGCTTGATTCTGATTGGTTGTCGCTGAGTCATTATTGGCAACAGGTGGAGTATTAATAGTCGTTGTGGCGGGGATAAAGTCAATATAGTCAAGACGAGCGTGTTCTGTGATTCCATTTTCAACACCCTTAATAGTGAAAGTGTCTCCATTGTTAATCTTCACACTAACAACCTTGCGAGCAACAGCCGTCTGGGCATTCGCGGAACTGCTTCCTAACTCTTGATTAAGAGTAATAGAACCGATCGCGCCCCCATTTTGAGTGACATCAAAGCGAGCTTGACCATCATTTTCATCAAAAGTCCCAATAACCACATCATAGAAACCACTTACCCCCGTGAATTGAAAAGTTGCACTACCGACTTCCTGATCCGCTCCGCCGACTAAGCTCAAAGCTTGTCCTCCCGAAGCGGCACTGATATTTTCCACTCGGTAAACAGAGCGATTGGTAATAGATTCTGCTTCTATACGGACTTTACTCACAGCGGCGGAAACAGGACTAGCCGCACTCGCGATGGTAATAGTTGCAAGATTTTTTGTACTGGCAGTCGTTATTTGAGATGGATTTAAAGACGCAGATTGAAGAGAACTCACCGAAAGATTATTGGCATTACTCAATAAAACGGACTGAGTATTGGTTTGAGATTGATTATTCGTGCTTTCTAGTGCAACAGATTTATGGGAATTTGTTTGTTTCTTGCTAGATGTTATTGACTCAATAGAAGGATCAGCAATTGAGTTTGAGCGGTAAAGAATTGCATCCAATAAATCATTACTATTTAATGGCGCAACAATTGATTTAAACGGACTAAAACCAGTTAACGGATCAATTTGAGTAGTCATTAGTATTTTCCAAGGATTCATTAAAAGCACTTTTCAAGAAATAAAAATTCCTGAAACGTTGTGTGCGTGAATTCATTTTGGAAAACGATCGCGGCTTTGGCTTCAGTTAAAACACTTAGAAAAAAATAAAACTTTAAAAATTTTAAGTATATTTACTGAATTTGTGTAATAAGTATGAAAATAGTTTATTTAAAGATTCTGAATTAATGTCAATAAAATTTATTAAATAAATCCTCAAAAGTCTTTTTAAGTAAGGCATTAAAAGAGTTATTGCAACAAAGCAATTAAAACTATTTAAACTTTATTAGTTTAATTTATGTGGCTTTTTAATTAGATATTGACACTCATTCGATCCATCCTCGTCGTCTTCAGTGATATTTAATTTTGGGTGTACTATCTGTCCTTAAAATCCTTTCTCCAAGATCATTTGAGCGATTTTTAATAGGAACTCACCACCCCGCAAAAATAGAACTAGTACATTTGTTCTTGTTGTAAATACTTAAGTGATAAATCAGTAAAACTACGAATTTGACAAAGATTTTCATAAATACTCCAAAGACTTGAATCTAAAATTTTTAGAGTTTATTTTTTAGAACTAAATTTGTAAGATTAAATTAAAATTACTTAAGTCATAAAAAATATTTTCTAAAGCTTGATTTAAGATGACAATTCACAAAATGTAATTTATTAATTTGTCTTTTATCTTTAGACCACCAACTTTTATTTAAGCTTAACTAAATGACTGTCTATTTTTGGTAATAATCACCAAAATTATCTCCTAAAACCAAAGAAGCTCAAATACAAAATCGGAGATTTTTAAAGAATAATTGAGGATCATTTTCAACGCTCAACTCTATTAAATACTCGTTTTATGACTGAAATCAGGCTTTCTCCTACTTATCTTTCATAAAGATTTGATAAATTTGATCTAGAGACGGGTGTTTTCATGGCACGTTATTATAGATAGGCACTTTTTTAGGAGGTAGCGATTGTGGCTCTTCAATTAGGAGACGTGGTTCCAGACTTTACCCAGGAATCTAGTCAAGGAACAATTTCTTTTCATGAGTGGATCGGAGACAGTTGGGCTGTCCTTTTCTCCCATCCTGCTGACTTTACGCCCGTTTGTACGACAGAACTGGGAACGGTTGCTAGTCTCAAGCCAGAATTTGATAAGCGCAATGTCAAAGTCATCGCCTTGAGTGTGGATGATGTGGAATCCCATAAGGGTTGGATTGGTGATATCAACGAAACCCAAAATACAACGGTCAATTATCCGATCCTCGCAGACGGCGATCGCAAAGTTGCAGACTTGTACGGAATGATTCACCCCAGTTCCCTCAACAATCTGACCGTGCGTTCCGTTTTCATCATTGATCCCAACAAAAAATTGCGGTTGACCTTTACCTATCCCGCCAGCACAGGACGGAATTTCGATGAAATCCTACGGGTCATTGATTCTCTGCAACTCACCGATTATCACCAAGTTGCAACCCCAGCCAACTGGAAAGATGGAGAAGATTGTGTAGTCGTTCCTTCTATTCCTACCGAAGAAGCACGGGCGAAATTCCCCAAAGGCGTTAAGGAAATCAAACCCTATCTTCGTATGACTCCCCAGCCCAACAAATAGGGCAAAAATTAACTAATTTGAGAAAAGAGGAAGATTTTAGGTCTTCCTTTTTTTGATGGGAACTGGATCAAAATTGTGGAAAGGTCAAGGTTTTCTGTCCATAATTCACAGTTGATTCTAGAAATACCTGATACAATAGCCCGTTAGTCATAATTCTAGGGTTAAATTATTTATGGGTCGCGCCAATAAAGTTGTCTTAGCTTATTCGGGTGGGGTTGATACCTCCGTTTGTATTCCCTACCTCCGTGAAGAATGGGGAGTCAAAGAAATTATCACCCTAGCCGCAGATTTGGGTCAGGGGGATGAACTAGGGCCCATTCAAGAAAAAGCCCTCCGTTGTGGAGCCGTAGAATCCTTGGTGGTTGATGGGCAAGAGGAATTTGCCAGGGATTATGCCTTTCGCTCGATTCAAGCCAATGCTCTCTACGAAAATCGTTATCCCCTCTCTACCGCCTTGGCCCGTCCTCTGATTGCCAAAATGCTGGTGGAAGCGGCAGAAAAATATGGGGCTGATGCTGTAGCGCATGGTTGCACCGCCAAAGGCAATGATCAAGTCCGTTTTGATTTAGGAATTTTGGCCCTCAACCCTAATCTTAAAGTTTTGGCTCCTGCGCGGGAATGGAACATGAGTCGGGAAGAAACGATCGCCTACGGAGAAAAATTTGGCATTGAATCTCCTGTGAAAAAGTCTTCGCCCTATAGTATCGATCGCAATTTATTAGGTCGCAGTATTGAAGCAGGCCCCCTGGAAGATCCGATGACGGAAGCCCCAGAAGAAGTTTATCTCATGACCAAGGCGATCGCGGATACCCCCGATGAAGCTGAATATGTGGATATTTTCTTTGAAAAAGGGATTCCCGTTAGCCTTAATGGGGTCACTCTCGGCCCTGTTGCCTTGATCAGTCGTTTAAATGAAATTGCAGGAAATCATGGTGTCGGTCGTCTAGACATGATCGAAAATCGGGTCGTGGGCATTAAATCACGGGAAATTTATGAAGCTCCCGCCCTACTTGTCCTTATTGATGCCCATCGCGATCTCGAAAGTCTAACCCTAACGAAAGACGTTTCCCATTACAAGCGATCAGTCGAAGAAACCTATAGCCACATCATTTATCAAGGCCTATGGTACAGTCCTCTCAAAGAATCCCTCGATGCGTTTATCCTCAAAACCCAGGAACGGGTGACAGGCTTAGTCCGTGTCAAATTCCTCAAGGGGAATGCCCGCGTCGTGGGTCGTAAATCAGATTATGCGATTTATGATCCCGATCTCGCAACCTACGGTGCAGACGATCGCTTTGACCATAAAGCGGCAGAAGGGTTTATCTATATCTGGGGACTGCCCACCAGAGTTTGGGCCCAGAAAACACGCGGTTAATCCTTTTTTCTGCGATCACCTGGTCTCGCTGTTTAATATTCACTAATCGGTACTGCACTGGGCGATCGCAGAAATTGCTAAAGAATTAGAATTAGATATTGATGTTGCTTTTAGACAAAATCGAAACGGAGCAAAAAACCTTAATTAAAGCTATAGCAGACCTTAAAGGAGTAAAATCTTTAATTATTCCCATTCTTGTTGCCGTAACAACTAGTTTAATCATCCTATTAATTCGGGCTATTCCTAATCCTTAAACGCAAGACATTACCTATTTGCCCATGTCAACTGATCAAAAACTATTGCTTCCCGTGATGGGCTGTGGAACCTGGGCTTGGGGAAATCGGCTGCTCTGGGACTACAACGAGAGTATGGACTCAGAATTACAAGCCGTCTTTAATCTTTGTGTCGAAAATGGCGTAACTCTCTTTGATACAGGAGATTCCTACGGCACAGGTAAATTCAATGGACGCAGTGAAAGTCTGTTAGGAAAATTTGCTCAACAATGTCAGGTTCCTAACAACGAAAAAATTTGTATTGCCACTAAATTAGCTCCCTATCCCTGGCGTTTAACCCGTCAATCTTTTGTTTCTGCGGCTCAAGCCTCGGCTGAACGATTAGGTAGAAATATTGATCTAGTACAGATGCACTGGTCAACGGCAAATTACGCACCTTGGCAAGAATGGGCTTTATTGGATGGACTAGCCGATCTTTATGAAAAGGGTTTAGTCAAAGGCGTGGGACTGTCTAATTACGGCCCTAAACGATTAGAAAAAGTCCAGAAAAAATTGGCGGAAAGAGGCATTCCCATCACCAGTTTACAAGTCCAATATTCTCTGCTTTCTACCTATCCTGTAACTGAATTAGGACTCAAAGAAATTTGTGATCAAGCAGGAATTCAACTCATTGCCTATAGTCCTTTAGCCCTGGGATTATTAACTGGAAAATATACAAAATCTGGCCCTTTTCCTAAAGGGATTCGCGGTGGGCTTTTTCGACAAATTATTTCTGAAATTCAACCGCTTTTAACGACCTTACAGGAAGTTGCCCAATTGAGAGATAAAACGATCGCCCAAGTCGCCTTGAACTGGTGTATTGCCAAAGGAACGATTCCCATTCCAGGGGCAAAAAGTGTGGAACAGGCAAAACAAAATTTAGGCGCGATCGCCTGGCAATTAAGTCCCAGTGAAATAACGGAATTAGACCAACTAGCCGCGAATAGTCGAAAAAAAATGGTGCAAAATATTTTTCAAACAAAATAAATATCGCGATCGCCGAATTATGCGGATCATTAAATTTTTTGCGGTAACGGTTATGATAGAACCTAGATCTTGGCAACGTTAATGACTTTATGTTGAATTTCCTCCCGAAACTTTCTCGGCATTATCCCCGACTTGTACTGCTATTCATTCTGATTACCCTAATTTGGACTGGTTTACCCGTCATTGCCCAGGCAGACTCTCCCCCACTTCCAACTACGACGAATATCGACCTTAAACCCTATCTCAATCAGGCGATCGGTCGAGTCACTGAATTTAAGTTAGACAACGGCATGAAATTTATTGTCATGGAAAACCATGATGCTCCCGTTGTTTCCTTTTTTACCTATGCAGACGTGGGCGGCGCGAATGAACCCGATGGTAAAACGGGCGTTGCTCATTTTTTAGAACACTTAGCCTTTAAGGGAACCCGCAGGATTGGAACGACGAATTATCAAAAGGAAGAAATACTTTTAGATAAATTAGATGTCGTTGCGAACAAACTTCATCAGGCTGAAAAACAGAAAGATCAAGCCACCACTAAAGTTCTGTCCAAAGAATTCGAGCAACTCCAAGCCGAAGCAGGACAATACGTTCAACGGAATGAGTTTGGTCAAATTGTTGAGCAATCAGGCGGGGTTGGGATTAATGCGGCAACTTCTACCGATTCAACCGTTTATTTCTATAGTTTTCCTTCTAATAAACTGGAACTCTGGATGTCTTTAGAGTCAGAGCGATTTTTGGAACCCGTTTTTCGAGAATTTCATAAGGAACAGCAGGTAATCCTCGAAGAACGACGGATGAGGACGGAAAACAGTCCTATTGGGCTGATGGTGGAAGCTTTTCTCGATAAAGCCTACGATGTCCACCCCTACAAGCGTCCGACGATTGGTTATGACCAGGATATCCGTAATCTGACCCGCCAAGATATTGAGGATTTTTTCCAGCAATATTACGGCCCGAATAATTTAACGATCGCGATCGTGGGGAATGTTGATCCTAAAGAGGTGAAACAATTAGCCCAGCAATATTTTGGACGATTCCCGAAAAAACCTGCTCCTGCTAAGTTAGCCAAAGTCGAACCCAAACAAACAAAAACCAAGGAAGTTACGCTTAAACTAAATTCTCAACCTTGGTATTTGGAAGGATATCACCGTCCTGCCTTGAATAGTCCTGATAATGCGGTTTATGAGGTAATTTCTACCATTATGAGCGATGGTCGCACTGCCCGACTTTATAAATCGTTAGTTGAAGATAAACGGGTTGCCTTGGTTGCGGAGGGACAAAACGGTTTTCCTGGCGATAAGTATCCCAATTTAATGCTTTTTTATGCCCAAACTGCTCCGAAAGCAACAGTGGATCAAGCAGAAAAAGCCTTACGTCAAGAAATTGAACGGCTGAAAACCGAACCCGTCAGTCAGGAAGAGTTAGAACGGGCGAAAAACCAATTACAAGCGAGTTTATTGCGTGTTTTAGACTCTAATATGGGAATGGCTCGTTTATTAACGGAATATCAGGTTAAAACAGGGGATTGGCGCAATTTATTTAATCAACTAGAGGCGATCGCGGCGGTGACTCCTGCGGATATTCAACGGGTAGCCCAGGAAACCTTTACGCCAGAAAATCGCACTATTGGT
>JBEIFD010000192.1:0-7003 GCA_040382535.1 Merismopediaceae cyanobacterium | reverse complement strand
TACAAAAATTCAAAAAAAATTTTCTAGACTTGCGAATACAGGACACTTAGAAATTTGGCTACAAAGACTCTCAATTCAGTTAGAGATTCCACCGATTGAATTTAATGAAAAGTTATGCCATTTAGTTCAAGACTCACAGATAGAAATATGGAATTCGGAATGGATAAGTTCTCAGAAGCTAAAACTAATGATTTCCGAGTCAAATATTATTGACAACACTGAAATTGCAAAGCTACCAAAACAAATTTCATTGAAAGAGGTTGAATTATTTAAAAATGATGAATACCAAAATATCTAATGCTTTTACCTGATTATTTAGTGATTTTAGATTTAGAAACAACAGGACTTGATCCGAATAGAGATTGCGTTATAGAAATTGGCGCAATTTTATATTCTGTTCCTTGTTTTTGTACTTTACAACAGTTATCTACACTTCTTCCCGTAAAAGAAAATCCTGTTGAAAAAATCAATAAAATTAGCGCACAATCCAGTCAATTAGTTGATGATTATTTGGTTATAGTTGAGCAAATTGAAAGATGGATTAATAAAGCAGATTATATCATTGCCCATAATGCACAATTTGATCAGCAATGGTTTGGCCGAGATTATTTACCATCCGTAGATAAAAAATGGCTTTGTACTTATGATGATTTTGTTTGGATAAAAAACACCAAGCCTACATCATTAATTAATACTGTTTTGAATTATGGAATTGGTGTCAATAATGCACACAGAGCATTAACGGATTGTCAACTTATCGCCGCATTATTTGATAGGGTAAGTGAGTTAGGAGATTTTACTCGAATTCTATCAGAAGCAATACGCCGATCTGAAGAAGATAAATTACAAGTAATTGCTCATATTGATTATGACAATAAAGATTTTGCTAAACAATTCGATTTTAAGTGGAATCCTCATTTAAAAATTTGGTCAAAACTAATTAGACAAAGTGATCTGGATCAAGAGATAGATCAGTATTCGTTTAGAATAAGCATTTCTGATGTATTTAACACAAGCTAGTTTGATCGCTGATCACTTAATCATCATCAACAAAATATATTTTTTAGCCGTGACGAAAAATGCGCTCATCAAATATTTGAGTTTTTAGATATTTAAAACTTACTTTAAGGAAAAATAAAAAATGGAAACTATCACAATTCAACAAGCCTTAAATCAAATTAATGAAATTTTAGAAAAAGCCTTTTCTGGTGAAGAAATTTTCATTAAAAAGAGCGACGAACAAATTATTAAAATATCATCAATGCTACCACTTTTGCCCCGTCCTTCCTTATTTGGCAGTGATAAAGACAAAATTTATATCGCCGATAACTTTGATGATCCCTTAGAAGACTTTGAGGAATATATGTAATGCAAATATTATTGGATACCCACACATTACTTTGGTTTTTTGCAGGTAATATTAATCTTAGTGAAACTGCGAGGATTTTGATTGAAGATACCCAAAATAAAAAATTGATTAGTTTAGCAAGTATTTGGGAAATGGCTATTAAACAAAGCCAAAATAAACTAAATCTAGAAAAATCAGCCGTTGATTACCTTGAAGAAAAACTCCTATTCAGAGATTTTCAACTATTACCGATTGAACCCGCTCACCTCCGCTTAATTTCTAACTTACCCTTTTATCATCGTGATCCCTTTGATCGTCTATTAATTGCCCAGTCAATTACAGAAAAAATACCAATTTTAAGCAAAGATAAAGCTTTCGATCACTATTCAATCACACGAATCTGGAATAATAAAAATTAATCGGTGATGATTTTCAGGAATCAACTTAGTTATCCTATAGTGAAGTTACAAATCTTAACCTCAAAACCTTATGCCTACCGTTAGTCTATTGCGTGCGAATTCCTACGAAATTGAACGTTTATCCCTCTCTGTCCAAGCCTTACTCGAACCCCTGGGCGGAATCGAAGCTTTCGTTAAAAAAGGCGATCGCGTTTTATTGAAACCCAATCTTTTAACGGCGGGTCGTCCAGAGAAAGAATGTATTACCCGTCCCGAACTGGTTTATTGTGTGGCAAAGCTAGTGAAATCAGTGGGAGGCAAACCTTTTTTGGGAGATAGTCCCGCTTTTGGGAGTGCTAGGGGCGTAGTGGAAACCAATGGCTATCTGCCCTATTTAGAAGAATTAGACATTCCCGTTGTGGAATTTCGGGGGCATCGTTATCCAACCGAAAGCGATAATTTCAATCATTTGCGCTTATCCAAGGAAGCGATGGAAGCGGATGTGGTGATCAATTTACCTAAAATTAAATCCCATGTTCAATTAACCATGACTATGGGGGTGAAAAATCTCTTCGGTTGTGTGCCTGGCAAAATGAAAGCCTGGTGGCACATGGAAGCAGGTAAGGACAGCGATCGCTTTGGGGAAATGTTGGTGGAAACCGCCAGGGCAATTAATCCCAATTTGACGATTTTAGACGGAATTATGGGTCATGAAGGCAATGGCCCGATGAATGGGGTTCCCCGTCAACTGGGAATTTTAGGAGCTTCTAGTAATGTGTTTGCCCTGGACTGGGCGATGGCAGATATTATCCAAGTGAATCCTGCCGATATACCGACCTTAGCCGCTCAACAACGATTGGGTCTCGGTTTTGATCTGGCTGATCTAGATTTTCCCCTAGAGCATCCCCAGCAATTACAAGTGAGTGATTGGAAACTGCCCGAAGCTCTGATGCCCATTGATTTTGGATTACCCAGGGTATTGCGATCGACCTTTAAGCACTTCTATATCCGCTTTATTAAAGAACCGTTGAACACCTATGCGTTGAAACCCTGACATTTATCAACATTTTTGTCACATCAACTACATAAGTTCTAAGGATTTAGCCATAACTTAGAAACAAGACATAAAGTCAATATCACCCTCCGATTGCTAGAGAGCCGCCCATCCTTCAGTGGCGGTTTTTTATTGCCTCCAGATCCTCCCCCCTCCAAGTTCCCCATTTTTTTCTGTAAAACAGGCGATCGCGATCGTCAAGAAAGCTAATAAGCTGTTACCTATCTAAATAGCATATAATCAAAATAGTAAAAAAGAAGAATAAAGCAATGCCAGCAAAAAACCTTCTAAAAATAGACCCAAAAGAAAAACCACAAAAAACTCAAAATGTAAGTTTTCATAAAAAAGCAGAAATCATTAAGCAAATAGAAGAAATGCCGAAAATGCTATTTGACGAGATATGGGAAAATTTTTAGTAAAGAGGACTAAAAAAGATATGTTTTTAAGGATGAAAAGGTCTATCCGTAACAAAAAATAATCAATATAGTCTATAAATAAAAAGATTGCCGACTATATCATCTACTTTCGAGTTTCTATGGCCACCTTGCTAATTAAAAATATCCACACCTTAGTCACGATGGATGAGACACGACGGGAAATCCGTGATGCGTCTTTATTTATAAGAGATAACATCATTGAGCAGGTGGGAAAAACCCTAGAATTGCCCCAGACTGCCGACGAAGTACTGGATTTACAGGGTCGTCATATTGTCCTTCCAGGTCTTATTAATACCCATCATCACTTTTTTCAAACCCTCACCCGTGTCGTCCCCGCCGCCCAAAATTGTGATCTGTTTCATTGGCTCCAAACTCTCTATCTGATTTGGCAGAATCTCACCCCAGAATCGATTTATATTAGTTCCCAAATGGCCGCCGCCGAGTTGATGTTATCGGGCTGTACGACTGCCAGCGATCATCTCTATATTTATCCCAACGGCAGTACCCTAGATGATGAAATTGAAGCCATAGAGGTTATGGGGCTACGGTTCCATGCCAGTCGGGGCAGTATGAGTGTGGGGGAAAGTTTGGGGGGATTGCCGCCTGATACGGTGGTAGAAAAGGAAGCCAATATTCTCAAAGATAGTCAACGATTGATTGAGCAATATCACGATAATAGTCGCCATGCCATGCTAAGGATTACCCTCGCTCCCTGTTCACCTTTTTCTGTTTCTCCTGACTTAATGCGGGAATCGGCTGCTTTGGCGCGATCGCATCCTGGCATCAGACTCCATACCCATTTAGCAGAAAATAAATCGGATATTGAATATAGTCTGGCAAATTTTGGTATGACCCCAGGGGATTATGCTGAATCCGTCGGTTGGTTAGGCCATGATGTCTGGCACGCCCATTGTGTCCAATTAGATGATCGGGCCATTCAACGGTTTGGAGAAACGGGAACGGGAGTTGCCCATTGTCCCTGTAGTAATATTCGTCTGGCCAGTGGCATGGCTCCCATTCGGAAAATGCTTAATCATCAGGTTCCTGTCAGTTTAGGCGTAGATGGTTCGGCTTCTAATGACGGTTCCAATTTATTAAATGAAGCGCGAATGGCTTTTCTGATGGCACGGGTTCGAGAACTGGATGCGACAGCCATGACAGCACGGCAGGCCTTGGAACTGGCAACGTTGGGAGGAGCAAAGGTGTTGGGAAGGGATGATATTGGTTCTCTTTCTCCTGGAATGGCCGCAGATTTTATTGCCATCAATCTCGATCGCCCAGAACTAGCAGGGGCGCACCACGATGCGATCGCAGCTATCATTTTTTGTAAAATTAATCGGGTGGATTACAGTTTTATCAATGGTCGAAAGGTGGTAGATCAGGGAAGATTAACCCCGATTGAATTAGAAACGCTGGTGGAAAAACATAATCGGTTGGCCCAGCAATTAATGGAATAATCCAGAAAATAGTTACTCTTGACCGAATTTATGATTTATTCCTGTCAGGCGATCGCGTAACGGGCGTTAGGCCATGTACAAAATAATAGGCTTTTTAATAAGGTTTTACAGTCTCTAAAGTATATACAGCAAGCCTTTTAAGCGATTGTCTCCCATGAAGAGCATAAGATTTTCGGGGGCAACCCCTCCCGAAAAGAGATGAACTTTCTATATTTACTTTTCTAAAAGTAGAGACGATGATGCAAATAATTAAAGGAATCAACTCATTAAGGGTTTTAGAAAAATGAACAAGCATTATGGCTTTGACTTGAAAAAATTTATCAGTCTTGCCGCAATCTTAATGACAACGAATTGTGTATTAGGAATTGCACCACTGAATATTTTACCAACTCTATCTCAACCCGTATTTGCCCAAGAAGATCCTCTAGCAAAAGGAATGAAGAAATTAGAGCAGGGAGGTTATCACGAAGCGATCGCGGCTTTTACTGAAGCCGTTCGTCTTTATCCCAATTTGCCTCAACCCTACGTTGGTCGAGCATCTTCTTATCTACTATTAGAAAAACCCCAACAAGCTCTAGAAGATTGCAACCAAGCAGTTCATCTTGATCCCAGCAATATAGCGGTAATCGCATGAGTGAGGTGTATTGGAGTCTTTTACAGTAAGCCTTTCGAGAATTTATTGCCCCTCACACGACTGAATACCGCTATATTGACCTCTATTCTTTACGAGGATTTGTTTATATAATGTTGCTTAATCCCCAAAAAGCATTAGAAGATTTTAATCAAGTTATTCGTCTTGATCCGAGCAGTGGTGATGGTTATGCGGGGCGAGGAATCGCCTATGGAATATTAAGTAATCAGAAAAAAGCCACTGAAGACATCCAAAAAGCAATGACTATTTACGAGCAACAAGGAAAAACAGAAGAGATTAAAAAATTCAAAGAAAACTTTAGTCAATTTCTGGAAATTTAAATAGTAATTTCTTATACTTAATTGAGGACGTAAATATGAATGTTTGTCTAATATTATGAAGAAAATCGCTATATTTTTCTTGCTTGAATCGAATTTTTTGTGCAACCTCTCTAAAGACAAATTATGAACAATTTATTGCTACAAATTTTAATTATCTCTGTAATTATTGGCATTGTTGTTAGCCTCATTTTTGTCATTTTTCTAAAAATTTCAAGGGGCAAAAAACAAACTATTAGTAGTTTACTAGATTCCCATAAACTCGTTGGTCTTTTTGGTACGGTACAAATTCCCTTTGATAATCAAACAAAAGGAAAAATTCGTGTTAATTTTCAAGGCTCTATCATTGATTTAATGGCTCGTAGTAATTCTGCTCAACAATTTTTAATTGGAGACGAAGTTTTTGTCATTGAAGCCAAAAATAATGAAGTTTGGGTCATTCCCAAGGAAAGCCTCAAACAAGATTGGATGCAAAAGTAAGTTTAAAGTTAAAACCATTTGTAATAAACCTTTTCTGAATAATCAACGGAGAAAACTATGTCTATCAGCAATTCATCCTTAAAACTGACTTCCCAATCAACTTTTACAACCATAGGACAAACACCAGTTCAACCGCCCTATCAAAGCGAGGATAATAATGCCAATGGATTACTTTTAGCCAGTATTCCTATTGCTTTATTAATCTTTGGCTCTATTGGAATTATCTGGTTTATTAATTCTTTTTTATGTATTTGTAAACCCAATGAAGTTGTTATTCTAACAGGTCGAAAACGACAAACAAAGGAAGGTCACGAAATCGGTTATCATGTCTTCTCAGGTGGTCGAGCGATTAGTATTCCTTTACTGGAAACGGTTAAACGGATGGATGTGACGACCATGCCTATTCTAGTAGAGGTTCGGAATGCCTACGCCAAAGGTGGAACGCCGATTAATATTCAAGCGATCGCCAACGTCAAAATCTCTAGTGATCCTGATGTCGTGGGTAATGCAATTGAACGATTTTTAGGTCGCGATCGCTCTGAAATTGTACGAGTAGCCAAGGAAACTTTAGAAGGAAATTTACGCGGTGTTGTTGCGACTTTAACCCCAGAACAAGTTAATGAAGATCGCTTAAAATTTGCTGAAAGTATTACCTCAGATGTCAGACGAGATTTGATCAAATTAGGATTAGAAATTGATACTTTAAAGGTGCAAAATGTTTGGGAGCATTCCAGTTTGGAACTAAGCATAAATACTCAAGCAAGATGAATTGTTAAGATAAGCACAACGAAGTCGGAGAATCTGAGAGACATTTTCCCGTTTCCAGAGCGCACCACTAATCTTGACCCTAGCACCAATCT
>JBEIFD010000191.1:0-7022 GCA_040382535.1 Merismopediaceae cyanobacterium | reverse complement strand
CTTTCTAATGCTTTAACTGCCGCTTCCAAGTTCTCTTTAGGAGACTGCTCCTTATTTTTTTTCGACAGTTCATAAGCCTTGACGCGGATCTGTCCATCCGTGAAAGATGATTTTGCGGGTTTGACAGGTTTTTCAGGAAGCATAAGGAATCCAGAATAAACCTCTATAAAATATCACATCATTGATAAAATACCCCAAATCAGAAAATGCGATTCACCTTTTTTTTGCTTAACTTAATTAAAAATGGGTCAATTGTAGACCTTTTTAAGGTCACGAACTCAAATCTGATGCTATTATTGATGAGATTAAGCGCATCACTTTAGACATCATGCCATCCTCCAGTGTTCGTACAACCCTTGCGATTCCTACTGATTTACTCCAAGCGACGGATGCTCTAGTGAGTCAGGGAAAAGCTAATAGTCGTAATGAATTTATCGCCCAAGCTCTTAAACACGAATTGGCCTCTCTCAAAAGAGCCGAAATCGATGAATCTCTCGCAGAAATGGCTCAACAGCAAGACTATCAAACAGAAGTTTTAGAAATGGATAGTGAGTTTGCGATCGCGAGTTGGGAAGCATTGGAATTAGGAGAAAATAACCCATGAAACGAGGAGAAATCTATGATGCTCGTCTTGAACCCGTAGAGGGATCAGAACAAGGTGGCACTCGCCCTGTTGTTATTGTTAGCCGTGATGCCATTAATGCCTACAGTCCCGTTGTTTTAGCGGTTCCTTGCACAACTTACCAAGCAGGCAAAAAAATTTATCCCACTCAGGTACTTATCCAGTTCCCAGAAGCGGGATTAAGTAATAATTCAATTGCAATGGCTGATCAAGTTAGAGTATTGTCCAAAAAACGTTTGCTTAGACTTAGAGGAACTTTGAATCCAGAAACTTTAAGAAATTTGGATCAAGCGTTATTAATTGCTTTGGATTTACCTGGATAAGACAATTAAAGTTGTAAGCTTGGTTAGAAATTGTTGCTAAGGCAGAAAGTTTAATTGGGTAAATTGTAGAATTCGCGATCGCCTCCTACTCCGTAATACAAGACTTTAACCAATTATCCAAATCCGCAATATCACTAAAATCTAACAAAGCCTCTCCCAAATCCTCCAATTGTTCCAGAGAGAGACTATTGATATTTTCCAGACGGCGATCGCTAATTTTCCCAAAGCGTTTAGATAACTGACGTTGTAACATAAAAACCGCTTTTTCCTCTCTTGCTTCTTGATAGACTCGTGTTTGTTTAATATCGCTGAGTAAAAACATAGATTGAATCTCCTGACGGCTTAATTTTGAAAATTTTGAGACTAACACAGTTTCCAATAAATCTATGATACCGCGTGTTATCAAAGAATCAGGAATTTCTGCTTTTGCCCGTTGTAGTAATTGTTGGACTATTTTAGGCACTTGAGATTCCTGGGCGATAATTAACTGAATCAATCCCACTCCAATTGAGCCAGACGGTAATTCATCCAGATAAATGCGGATGATACGCCCATTATTAATTAACTCTTGTTGGTAAGCTGTTAAGGATTCCACTTCAAAACTACGTTGAGCAAATAAAGCAACGGCTTTCCAGTCCTGAAGGGGTTTGTACTGATTGAGATAAATGTTGATTTCAGCAATCAATTCCCAGTAAAAATCGGGTTTATTTTGAAATTGTACCTCAACAAAGTAGATCGGTTTGTCTTCTTTGCTGGGCATAAAAATTCCATCAAAACGGAAAGCTTTTTCTTTGATTTCTGCCGAAGTAAACTGATAGTAATCGGCATTTTCTAGGGGCTGTCCCAGTAGTTCAAATAACAGAGAATGAAAAGTCAGAAATAGTTGATAAAAAATGGTATCAGTACGCATAAAGTTGTTACGAAAAAGCTCCCTATTGCTAGAGAGCCAAACTAATTTCAGAGTTGATTAACCTGAATCAAATTAACCTAATAAAGCCTTAGCCTTAGCCAAAACATTATCTACCGTGAAACCGAATTTTTCCATACAAGTTCCACCAGGAGCCGAAGCACCAAAGGTATCAATACTAACCGTATCGCCTTCGGTTCCAACATATTTGTGCCAACCAAAACTGCAAGCCGCTTCTACAGATAAGCGTTTAGTAACCGCTTTCGGAAGAACAGACTCTTTATAATCCGCCGTTTGAGCTTCAAACAAATCCCAAGCAGGCATAGAAACCACCCGAACTTTCTTGCCTTCAGCCGTAAGCTTCTCAGCCGCAGTGACACAAAGACTGACTTCTGAACCTGTTCCAATCAAGATTAGGTCAGGGGTTCCTTGGCTATCCACTAAAACATAGGCTCCTTTGCTGACTCCCTCGATGGAAGATCCCGCTAAATTAGGAACATTTTGACGGGTGAAAGCTAAAAGAGAAGGTTTATTCGCCTTAGAATTTGCGATCGCGACTTTGTAAGCTCCAGAGGTTTCCGTACCATCACAGGGACGAATCACCGTGAGGTTAGGAATAGCTCGCAAGGAAGCGAGGGTTTCAATCGGTTGGTGGGTGGGGCCATCTTCGCCCTGACCGATGGAATCGTGGGTCATTACCCAAATAGAACCTGCTTCAGAAAGTGCGGATAAACGGATTGCGGCCCGCATATAATCGGTGAAAATCAAGAAAGTCGCACCGTAGGGAATTAAACCCGAATTATGTAAGGCCATGCCGTTACAAATCGCGCCCATTGCGTGTTCCCGTACCCCAAAGTGGATATTACGGTTTTCGTAATGGCCTTTTTGGAAATCGCCTGAAGATTTAATTTCCGTCAAGTTAGAGTGGGTCAAATCAGCCGAACCACCGATTAATTCAGGAAGAACTGCCGCTAATTTGTTGAGACAATTTTCGGAATGTTTACGGGTGGGTAAGCCTTTATCTTCGGGGGTATAGGTCGGTAAGACTTGATCCCAACCGTCGGGGAGTTTACCGCTTAATAACCGCTCAAATTCGGCGGCTTCGGCGGCATATTTCGCTTTATATTGGGCAAAAGCTTGATTCCATTCCGCTTCGTAGTTGGCTCCCCGTTCGACGGCTTTACGGGTATGTTTGAGGACATCATCGGGAACTTCAAAGGGGCCGTAGCTCCATTCCAATTGCGCACGGGTCAGAGCCGTTTCGTCTGCACCCAAGGCCGCACCGTGAACCCCTGCGGTATTGGCTTTGTTGGGGGAACCATAACCGATGGTGGTTGTCACCTTGATCATGGTGGGTTTGTCGGTAACGGCTTTGGCTTCTTCAATGGCTTTGGCGATCGCGGCTAAATCCGTATTGCCATCTTTGACATGAAGAACGTGCCAACCGTAGGACTCAAAGCGTTTGCTGACATCTTCGGTAAAGGCGACATCCGTAGAACCATCAATGGAAATGTGATTATCGTCGTAGAGGGCGATTAATTTACCTAATCCCCAATGACCTGCAATAGAAGCCGCTTCCCCAGAAATTCCTTCCATGTTGCAACCATCACCCAAAATCACATAGGTGTAGTGGTCAACAATGGTGGCATCGGGTTTATTATATTTGGCGGCTAAATGGGCTTCAGCGAGGGCTAAACCGACACCGTTCGCAATTCCTTGACCGAGGGGGCCTGTGGTGACTTCTACGCCAGGCGTTTCAAAGTTCTCAGGGTGTCCAGGGGTTTTAGCTCCCCACTGACGAAATTGTTTAATATCTTCGAGGGAAACGCTATCGTAGCCCATCAAATAGAGCAGGGCATACTGCAACATGGAACCGTGACCCGCCGACAAAACAAAGCGATCGCGGTTAAACCACTGGGGATTTTTGGGGTTATAGCGCATGAATTTATCCCAGAGGACAAAACCCATCGGAGCGGCTCCCATCGGTAAGCCAGGATGACCAGAATTAGATTTATTAATCGCATCAACCGCCAAAAAACGGATGGAATTAATGCAAAGTTCTTCAAGGGACTGGGTAGCAACAACCATAATGAATGAGGGAATGAATTTTAAAGATAGGACAGTTGGTTAAATTTAATCGGAGAGGAGTCGCTAGGACACGAAAGTTTGACTCTATCTTCCCACCATAGAGGATTCCTTAACGATATTTTTTAAAGGCTAACGTTACGTTATGACCGCCAAAGCCAAAGGAGTTGGACAAGGCTACTTCGACGGGTAAAGCGCGACTCACGTGGGGAACGTAATCCAAATCACATTCAGGATCGGGATTTTCTAAATTAATGGTCGGTGGAACCTGGTCATTGGCGATCGCCATCACGGTAGCAACGGCTTCAATTCCGCCCGATCCGCCCAAAAGATGGCCCGTCATCGATTTAGTCGAACTGATCACCAGATTATGGGCATGACTTCCCAGGGCTTTTTTGATGGCATTGGTTTCCGTCACATCATTGGCAGGAGTGCTAGTTCCGTGAGCATTGATATAACTCACTTGCTCTGGGGATAAACCCGCATCTTGCAGAGCCAACTCGATCGCACGGGTAGCACCTTGGCCGCCTGGGACGGGTAACGTCATGTGGTAGGCATCACAAGTCATGCCATAGCCCACCATTTCTGCGTAAATCTTTGCCCCTCTTGCTAGGGCGTGATCGAGTTCTTCGAGTAATAAAATTCCTGCCCCTTCTCCCATGACAAAACCATCTCGGTCTTTATCAAAGGGACGACAGGCATGGAGCGGATCCTCATTACGAAAAGACAAGGCCCGCGCTGAAGCAAATCCTGCCACAGAAATATGAGTAACAGCCGCTTCAGTTCCCCCACAGATCATGGCTTTAGCATAGCCACCTTGGACTAAACGAAAGGCATCTCCAACGGCATTTGCTCCTGCGGCACAGGCGGTTACCGTACAGGAATTAGGGCCTTTGGCTCCAATATTAATGGCAGTCAGACCTGCGGCCATGTTGGCGATCATCATGGGAATCATGAAGGGACTACAACGACTAGGGCCTTTTGTCAGGTAGATTTCTTCTTGATCTTCCAAGACTTTAATGCCCCCAATCCCCGTGCCAATCAAAACACCGATCTGATCTGCATTGAGGTCATTGATGACAAATTGGGCATCGGCGATCGCCTGTTGACTGGCCACCACGCCAAATTGAGAAAAACGATCCATGCGCTTGGCTTCCTTGCGGTCTAGAAATTGAGTGGGATCAAATCCCTTCACTTCCCCCGCAAACCGACAGGCGTGCTTGGATGCGTCAAAATGGGTAATCGGCCCAATGCCATTGGCTCCTGCCAATAATCCCTGCCAGTATTCCTCTAGGGTGTTACCGATGGGCGTAATTGAGCCTAAGCCTGTGACAACCACTCGTTTTTTGGCTAAATTTGTCATGATCCTCGTTCGTATTGGGGCTTATTGACCCAAAATGCAGATAAAAAAAGTGAAGTTAAGACGTTAGGAGATAAAAATTGAGATGAACTTAGGTAATAGCTTTTTCGATATGATTAACCGCCTTTTCAACGGTATCAATTTGTTCAGCGACTTCATCGGGAATTTCGATATCAAAAGCTTCTTCCAAGGCCATGACCAGTTCAACGGTATCGAGGGAATCGGCACCGAGATCATTGGCAAAACTCGCTTCAGGCTTCACTGCGTCGGCTTCAACGTCTAATTGTTCGACAACAATTGTTTTTACTTTATCAAAAATATCTTGGTTCATTGATACCTATATATGTAACCGCTAAAAACCCTACGTGCTTTACAGTACCAGGGGGAAGCAGGGCGGGAATTACTACTTCCGTTAGATTATAAATTTGCAATTGTCAGCATTCTCTATCTTATCGGAAGAGGCATACTCTACATAAATTTTCTCTGAATTTTGGCGATCGCGTTTTGCAAAAAAGTCGAAACCAGTCGATAAAATGAAAAGCTACCGATTAAAAGGGCAACTGACCGAAATTTTTCCCGAAGAATCCGTCAAAGTCAGTTCATCTTTAAGTAATGACGGAGGGTTTTCATCAACAACTGCCAAACTTCACCCGCCCTAACTCAATTTATTTCTCTAAAATAGGGAATTTGAAATTATTATTATGCTTGATCTAAAAAAGGCTGCGCATACCCCGCAGCTTGCTGCGATTGGGATAAGCAGCCCGCCGACCGCTAGGTCGGCAATATAATGTAAGAATGAAAGTTAAACGAGCTAGTCATTGCGTGTATCAAATCCGCTACCACATGGTGTTTTGTGTTAAGTATCGTCGAGGACTGTTAATACTAGAGGAAAGGTGTGAGTATTTAAAATAAGTACTTAAAGAAATAGGTGAGTGTTATTGGCTGGAAATAGAGGAAATGGAAATGGAGACCATATTCATCTATTTGTCGGGGCTGCTCCTAAATATGCTCCATCTAGAGTTATGCAGATTCTTAAAAGTATTAGTGCAAGAGAAATGTTTAAGCGTTTTCCAGAACTACGAAAACAGCTATGGGGTGGAGAATTTTGGAGTGATGGAGGATATATTGGTACAGTAGGAGATGGAATAAGCAGTGAAATTATCAAGCGATATATCAAAGAACAAGGCAGTGAACAAGAAAAAGCTCAACTTCAACAATTACGGTTATTCCCTTTCTAGATACCCCGCAGCTTGCTGCGGTTGGGTATTTCATTTTTCGCGATATAAACTACTTTTGTAAAGGTCTAGAAAATTCACCTTTCGCAAAAAATTCAAACGCTAAAAGGAGACTTCTAGCAATAACAGAAAGAGCATCCCTTTCCCAAGGCACAGCAATAGCGGAAATTAGTCTAGAAAAATTGCCGTTATCGAAAACTCCCAGTATACTTAAAATGATAATAATCGTCTTTCTTTGCAATTAACTTACGCAACTTAAACATTCACTTTCAAAAGAGAGAAGCTGGCTATGTCCGACCGAGAACAATTACTTCATGAGATTGAAAATACTCCAGATGTTTTAATTAAAGAAATTTTAAACTTTTTACTTTTTGTTCGCAGGAAAATAGTCCTAGAGCCAGAACAAAAATATAATCAAAACTCCAATATTGAAGAAAGAAACTTGCCATCTTTTTTAAATTTTATTGATCAGATTAATGCAGATAGCCTT
>JBEIFD010000190.1:0-7055 GCA_040382535.1 Merismopediaceae cyanobacterium | reverse complement strand
TCTTGGAATTGTAGAGAAACCTTTTTAACCTGTTCAATATCAGGAACAAATTGCTCTTGAGTCATAGTAAATCAAAACTCCTTTTTTCCTCGTTAACAGTTGCTTCAGTCGCCGCAATAGTCGCTTGTGCTTCATCGATAGAGCGATTTAATAACTCTAACATAGCATTACGTGCAAAAGGTTGAGCTTCAGAAATACGTTCCAATAACGTGCCTAAACGACCATAATAAGCTCTAGCGCGATCGCTCATCGCCTAAAGTCATATCGGTTTAACTAAATCACCAATTTGAGGATCATCAAATCCTGAATATGCTTCTTTAAGTAATTCTGTTAGCTCATTCAAACCATCTTCTATGTTTTTTTGAATATTCATCTTTTTATCTGGATTATTATCTATAAAAGAAAGTGACTTTAATTTAGGTTCAGGTTTTATATAAACTCTATCTGATTGTAAAGTTGACATTTTTTCTTGCACACGAATGATTTTTCCAGTACCCTTTACAATTTCAAGATATCCTAACGATTCACCCGTATTAGGATCTTTTATTTCTTCATTGCTATTACAATAAACAAGCATTCTTTGCGATTCTCGAATACCATCAATTTCTCCTTTGTTGATAACCAATGTATTTTTATCAATAACTTTGGCAACTATCGCAGGAAAAGTTCCTTTTGGACTTTCAAAAGGTTTTTTGGAAGTTGTTTCTAGAATTGTATCACTCATAGTAGCTCTTTTTTGAAATCAATTAAATTGAGTATCGAAAAGTAATTTGTTAAATATTGTTTTGGAAATTCCTGGTTTAATGATAGTTCTATCAATAATTGATTTATCATTGTTGGCAATTTTTTTTAGAATTTCTTCTTGTCCATGCTCTAATTTAGAGAGTTGAACCACGATTTTGCGATTGTCCTGTATGTTTTTCACAAAACCTGTAGCTATCAAAACTTCAATATCATCTTTATTGGTATAGTAGGCAGAAACCATCATGTCATGAGCAAATATTTCAGAATATTCTAACAAACAAATAATCGCGTCTGAATTATTCTCCTTTTGTACAAATAAAATACTAGGAATGTTACGCCGCCTCAGTTTTTGATATTCTTCAAAAGCCGTATTCGCAGCCTTCAAACTAATAGCCATAACTAATGTCGAAACGATTAAAACCAAAACTAACCAATAAACGGGAATCGGAGTATTGGGAGGAATTTTCCAAGATACAAAGGCAAAAGCAAATCCAACAGAAAATCCCTCCCATGAAAGTACAACTGATTGAAAACTAGACCATAACAATTTCCAAAAACCGTTTTTCATAAGTTTTTATAAGACCGAGAGACTGATACTAAAACCAGTCCCCAAATCTCATAAATCTATTCTACACCCTCAATCCGATCCTCAACCTCCTGATACAACTGCTGTAAACGGTCTAAATTTTCTTGAGAAGTTTCCCAATAACCGCGACCATTTACCTCCAACAAAGTCCCCACCATCTTACGGAAAGAATTGGGATTGAGATCCATCAAACGCTTACACATCTCAGGATCATCAATAAAGGTTGTATTCACATCCTCATAAACCCAATTATCCACAGCCCCCGCCGTCGCACTCCAGCCCATCGTATTGACCAGACGCTTCGACAGTTCGCGCACTCCCTCGTAACCATGAGACAACATTCCCTCATACCACTTAGGATTCAGCATCTTAGTCCGAGCATCCAACCGCACCGTTTCCGAAAGCGTCCGCACTTGGGCATTAGCCGTTGTCGTATCCGCAATATAGGCCGCAGGTTTTTTGCCATCTTCTCGCAGAGTTGCGACAATCTTCGTCGGATCTGAATCGAAATAATGGGAAACATCGGTCAAGCTAATCTCAGAAGAATCCAGATTTTGGAAGGTTGCATCGGCGGTTTTTAACGCCCGTTCAAACATCCCCCGACTTTCTGCCATCATGCCAGGATTATCCGAATCAAAGGAAAAAGACTTGCGTTTGAGGTACATTTCTTGTAATTCCGATTCATCTTCCCATGTACTATTTTCTACCGCTAAATTGACATTAGAAGAATAGGAACCAGAGGCATTAGAGAAAATCCGAGTGGCAGCTTGACGAAGATTAATCCCCATTTCGGCGGCTTGTTCTAGGGCGTGTTTACGGACAAAGTTCATTTCCAATGGTTCATCGGCTTCGGCGGCCATTTTTACCGCTTGATCCAATAGATTCATTTGGTTAATAAACAGATCACGGAAAACCCCTGAACAATTCACCACCACATCAACGCGGGGACGACCCAATTCTTCCAAGGAAAGTAACTCTAATTTGTTGACGCGACCGAGGGCATCGGGCATGGGTTTAACGCCGACCATCCACATAATTTGGGCTAAAGATTCGCCGTAGGTTTTGATGTTATCCGTTCCCCACAGCACACAGGCGATGGTTTCGGGATAATTGCCGCCATTATCGATTTTTTGACGCTCCAAGAGACGATCCACGACAATTTTTGCCGACTGTACTGCCGCACTCGTGGGAATAGATTGGGGATCGAGGGCGTGAATATTTTTTCCTGTGGGTAAAACATCGGGATTGCGGATGGGATCGCCGCCTGGGCCTGGTAGGACGTATTCGCCTTCTAGGGCTTTGAGTAATGCGCCTAGTTCGTTATCGGCACAGACCTGTTCTAGACAGAATTCCAGATATTCAAACAGGGGTTTGAGTAGGTCAGTATCGACCTTGTTATAACCCAAATCATGGAGAGCCTCGACCCAGGGAGCTTTTTTACCAATATTAAAGAAATTCAGCTTGGTAATTAGGTCAACTCGACCATCGGCATCTACCTGGGCTTGAACGAGGGCATCGACTGCCGCCCGACAAGCGAGGGTTATCTGTTGCAACAGTTCGACATCTTCGAGAATGCCGCGATCGCTGTTTTTGTAAATATCATCAATATTGCGTCCGATGCTACTGGCAATAATACGAGTCAAGGATTGGAGTCCGTCTTCCTCGCGATCGAGATTGGCAATATTAACGAGAGTGGCAACGGCTTCTTCCTGAGTAGGGGGTTTCCCAATGACGTGCAGACCACAGGGGAGTAACCGAGATTCAATTTCCATCAACTTGCGATAGACGGAACCGACCACGTTATCCCGTTCTTCGTTGCTGAGTTCCTTAGCATCGGCATCAGGTAAAGCAATATCTTGGTCAAAATTACAGAGTCGCGCCTTATCCACAATGGTATTGACAATCGGCACACCGCGCCCCGTTTCCTTCAGGGTTTGATAAGAACCAATTAATTCACTTAATTCCTGTAAACCTTTATAGAGTCCAGCGTTTTCCGCAGGTGGGGTGAGATAGGAAATGGTGGCAGCATAACTACGGCGTTTGGCGATCGTCGCTTCCGAAGGATTATTGGCCGCGTAGTAATAGAGGTTAGGAATATTGCCAATCAGATTATCGGGGTAACAGTCTCCCGACATTCCCATTTGCTTACCAGGCATGAATTCCAGCGATCCGTGAGTCCCGAAATGGAGGACGGCATCGGCTTTCCAGATTTGGTTTAAATAGGTGTAATAGGCCGCAAAACCATGATGGGGACTGGCAGAACGGGAGAACAAAAGACGCATGGGATCGCCTTCATAGCCAAAGGTCGGTTGAACGCCAATAAAAACATTTCCGAAGGATTTCCCGTAAATCAGGAGATTTTGACCATCACTATTCAGGTGTCCAGGCGGTTTACCCCAATTTTCCTGTAAACGCTCGGAATAGGGCGTTAGGCGTTCGTATTCTTCCACCGACATCCGATAGGCAATGTTTAGCTCAGGGCTGTTGTATTGGGCCTGGGCATCGTGGATTACGGCTTCCATTAATTCTTTGGCAGTAGCAGGGACATCTTCGAGGTCATAACCGTTACCCTGTAGAGCTTTCATCACTTCAAAAATGGAGCCAAAAACGTCTAGGTAGGCCGCTGTTCCCACATTGCCTTTATCAGGGGGAAAACTAAAGACAGTAATGGCAACTTTTTTGTCTAATTTAGGTTTTTTCCGTAAATTAACCCATTTCAATGCCCGTCCCGCGATCGCCTCAATTCGATCCTGTAGGGCGATCGCCTTACCCGTAGAAGCATCCCGACCCGAAAGAATAATGGGTTCAATGGCTCCGTCTAATTCAGGAATGGCAATCTGTAGCGCGACCTGGATCGGATGTAACCCTAAATCACTTTCTTCCCACTCTTCCGTCGTTTGGAAAACCAAGGGCAACGCACACATATAGGGACGATTCAGCCGTTTCAACGAATCGATCGCCTTGGGGTGATCCTGACGAGCAGGGCCACCCACTAGGGCAAAACCTGTCAGAGAAACCGCCGCATCCACAATTACCATCGGCTCCACGCCCTTAATACTTCTGTCCCAGAAAAATTCCTCAACGGGCTTGGAGAAATCCAATCCCCCCGCAAAAACAGGAATGACCCTGGCTCCCATTGCTTCTAGTTCCTGCACCATTGCAACATAGTGGGCATCATCTCCCGTTACCAGGTGCGTTCTTTGCAAAATCAAACCCACACAAGGCGCGAGGGGGTCTTTTAGATCATCAGAAATATCAGGACGGCTATTATGCCAAGTGAGATAGGATTTCACATCCTCAAACATCTTCATCGACAATGGATGCCAAATGCCCGTATCAGGATAGACGACAGGTTCCTGGTAATTTTTCTTCTGTCCCTTATTCAAATCTTCAAAAACGTATTTATCCGCCAACATCAACAGGAAATTTTCCAGATTTTCCGAGGAACCGCCCAACCAATACTGGAAGCTCAACATGAAGTTCCGCGCATCTTGAGCCTTATCCATTGGTAAATATTTCAACACCTGGGGTAAGGTTCTCAGGAGTTTTAACATTGCATCCTGGAAACCAGCCCCCGAATTCTCCTTCCGTTTCCGCATAAATTGGGCGATCGCGCTTTTGGATTGACCCAACTGAGCCATTGAGAACGTCCCCAACTTATTAAGACGCATCACTTGAGGCATAGAAGGAAACACAATAGCCGCATCCAGGCGATCGCGATGGGGTTCCACTGCTTCCACCACCTTGTCGGCGAGGTCTTCAATAAAAATCAGAGAAGCAATGAATAAATTAGCCTCAGCAATTTCTCGCTTAAAATCCGCATAATTCTCAGGATCGCGCAGTTCTTCAATTAAATAACCACTGACTTGAATCGCTAAATTGGGGTTATCTTTATTGATTTTTCTCACCGCCGCCGACAACGCGCTCTGGTACTGAGACTCCAACACGACATAAACCACCTTAAGTAGGTCACGACCGTTAATATCTTCTGGAACGATACGGCGGATGGTGGACTTGACGTGAGTGAACATAGTAATTCTGTTCTCCTATGAAGGTTTTTATAGATGATAGGCTTTCCCATATCTTTACAGAAAATGCTACTCAGTGGCGACTTTGGGGCTGATCTGTCATATTTTTTTAAACAATTGGTAATGTTTTGTTACTTTCTGTAACAATTAAGCTGAGTGATTGCTCAGAATGATGTAAACAAAATGTAATAATCTAGTTCGTATCAATCTCAAACTCGTCTCAATTAATAATTAGATGATTTAGAATGAGACTTAGAATTAATCACTGAAAGCTATTATGGTCGTCGAAAATTGGTCATGGATTCTTCCTGTTGCAAAAGAAGCCTACGAAAATCGGGAAGAAGTTGCCAACACCTGGGATAAGCTCAGGAAAATTTTCGATGGAAAAGAAACCACAATCGCGTTGACAGGATTACCAGGTTCAGGTAAAAGTTTACTCTGTGACTATTTGACGGGAAAAGCTTACCAACGTGATTACCAAAAACCTGGAAAATCCGAAAAACTAGAAAAAGGTAAAGTTTCGACCAAAAATTTGAATATCCATTTAGCAACTGTGCCAGGACAGGATTCTCCTAGTAAACTTCAAGCATTAGATGAACTGTTTGATCAAGATGCGCCCATTGATGGAGTCATTCATGTGGTGGCAAATGGATTTACCAATGTTCGTTCAGCCTTTGGGCAAGAGCTTTTAACTAGAAAAAATGCCCTTACTATCTATCGGAAAAGTCAATTCGAGCAGGAAGTTGAAGATCTTAGTCATATCTGTGAGTTGATTCGTAAATCAATTCGTCGTTCTGGCAAACCTAAATGGTTACTGGTCGCGGTAACTAAAATTGATCTTTATTATGATGAGATTGAAACAGCAAGAGATCGTTATTATCACGGCGAGAGTGATTTTATTGAACGGATTCAGAAATTAAGCAATCAAGTCGGAAGCGATAATTT
Organism: Merismopediaceae cyanobacterium; assembly: GCA_040382535.1. Classification (GTDB taxonomy): domain Bacteria; phylum Cyanobacteriota; class Cyanobacteriia; order Cyanobacteriales; family Microcystaceae; genus Snowella. Next base: position 752 of record JBEIFD010000190.1, on the reverse strand, counting down.
TGTTTGGGACGCTTTCCCTGTATGTAGTAGTTTAGATGATTTTGTGTTAGGAAAAGAAACGGTGGTTTCTAAATTTAAAGAAGATCAGAGAAATTATTATATTCGCAATTTTCTACAAAAAATCAAAGCATTATGCGAGGCAACATGACTAGTAATCTTGATGAAACTCAAAATTTGTCTAAATCTTTTGTTCCAGGGGGTACTGGACTCAGTAATGATTCGGCATTAATTGACATAGATGATTTAGATATTGCGAATCTTCTTAATTTAGCCGAAGAAATTCAAAAAAGTCGAGACAGCTATAGCGAAAGACTCGATCAAATCTACTTGTTTAGAGATATTCTTGGCGTTATTTTATTATTATTTTTGGCACTTTGGTTATCACTTCTCCTTATCAACAGAGAAATTAATTTGACTTTTGCAGAAATATTGTCTAAGATGGTTTCCAGAATAATGATAGGCTTGATGTTTTTCTCTCTATTGTGTATTTTATGGGGAGTTAGCTTTAATGGTCACATTAGAAAAATTAGAAGAAAATTACGTTCTGAGCAATACACACTTGAAGAAACAGTTAATTTACTCAGAGAAATACAACCCATACTCCGTTATCGTCAAAGCCAATCCAAAGCCAAAGAAATAGAGTTTAAGTTAAGGTTGTCTCGATTCAATATTGATCAACAATACGAAGAACCAACTAGCATTCTCAATGAAATTTTAAATTTCAAGAAAACTTAAAGAGTTTAATCACTTTC
>JBEIFD010000189.1:0-7078 GCA_040382535.1 Merismopediaceae cyanobacterium | reverse complement strand
GATCGCCTTCCTGATAAACCTTTATTCTGCACGGTAGATAGGGCCACGTTTGGACATCGGTTGAGTGGGAATGCGATTTATAATATTGTGAGAAATTCGTCTGAATCTGCTGGTATTACTAAGATGATGAGTCCCCATAGAATCCGACACAGTGCGATTACGGCGGCTCTGGATGCAACCAATGGGGATACTCGCAAGGTGCAGAAATTGAGTCGTCATCGTAATTTGAATACTCTCATGATTTACGATGACAACCGACATCAGCACCAGTCGGAAGTGACGAATATTTTGGCGGATCTGATTTAGGGATGCGATCAGAAAATTAGATTAAAACAAGGTTGTTTTTTGCCATTGTTGAGCGTAACTAGCGATTAAATCAGCGCGATCTGTCCCATTAATAATTCGTCGAGCATTCACAAAATCAATATGGTTTCCAGAGATATAATCCCCCAAGGTTTTACCAGTGAAAACACCATTTTTCATGCCATCAACAATGACAAATAAAGAGACATCAGGTTGCATCACTTGATTGGGATTACTCACATAATCTTGATGAAGCTTATCGCTATATTTAGCATAGTTATATTTCCAGGTTAACTGTACATAACCCCGACCATAATAGGGCGCGTAGGGACGACTTGCTCCTCCATATTCAGCGATCGGTTTAAAGGTTGCCGCCGTCTCATGTTGGATGGTTGCCATGATGTAACAAATCTGATTGCGGTCTGTAATTCCCTGGGCATGGGCTTCTTTGGCAACTGCCTGGGCGAGGGCATTTTCATTCCCATTTTGCCACCAGGTTGGGAGTCCGTAGGGGCCAGGATTATTAATATCTTTGGTATCTAATAAAGCTTTTGCAAAAGAAGCTCCAAAGATGCCCGTATCCATAGAATTGAGATGAACGGTTTGGCAAAATTGCTCAACTCCTTGTTCTGTCCCTGGCCCCCACAATCCATCAATATTGCTGGAGTAAAGTCCCAAAGCTTTTAAGCGGACTTGAATTTCATGAATTAATGGGGTATCTTTTTTGAGATCGGCTAAAGAAATCACTAAGTTTTGGGATTCAATTTGTTCTAAAGAAGAGGGAATTGTCGTAGTCATGGAAGTTATCTCCTTGGATAAAATAATTAAAGGTTAGTTTTGTTTTTTTTGAGAAATTTATTTGTTGGGGGTGAACGACTATTTTTCATAATTTTTAAATTTGTTTGGAGTAATAAGATTATTTTTCAATGAGAGATGATTCACTTTTTTTCATTAAGTCAGAAGCAAATCTTTCACTAAAACCTACTAAAAAAGCACAGGAAAATAAGAATAAATTCTGACGTGCTTTGTTTGTAATTAAACTAGAAGAATTTTTATCAGTTGTAGTTAAAAAATCGATTTTAATAAAGGTATCTGAACTAATTAAGCTAAAAATAAAAATACCAAAAATTAGACCAATTAAGGGTTTAAATAAGCCAATAAAAAAAGGAATTAGTGGATCATCATATTTTTGTCCTTGAAAGTCGATGATTCTTAATAAAATACTGACGACACTTCCTAATACTCCTGCTATCGCACAAAAAATTAACGAATGTCTGATATTACGATTAGAAATAATTCTATTATCACAAATGAAGGATTTTTCATCAGGATTAATGGGCGAAATCTCAGAATTTAACGGTGATTTAGGAGTTTGTACAGGAATATTTGTATTTTGTTCAAGATTTTTGTCAGGAAGAGTCATCTCCAACCGATAAACCTCCTTACTTGAAAAGCTGAGAGCTATAATTGCTATGAAGGTCGTGATTAACAAACCCAAGGATATCTTGAATGGTGTCGATTTAACATAATAAATATAAGTTAAAAAATTTAAAATATGCCCCCAGAAAAAATAGCGATCGCTATTAACTTCTTTTTCTAAATTAAGTCTAAATTCTCTAATGGATTCAGTGCTGATCTTATCAGATTTAGAAATTAACAATATATTTTTAATTTCTTCCAATAATAAAGTGTATTTTGTCGATTCATTATTAGGTTTAATTTTACCGATAAGCCAGTGTTTGTTTTTCTTATTGATCAAGTAATTAATATGATGAACTTGGTTGACTAAATTAGCTATTTCCACCTGTAATTCAGGAGAAATTATGGGTAAAACTTCTATTAAAATCTGTCTAATTTCAGCATTTAAAGCTTCAAGATTTTCTGAGTTTTCTGAATCATTAACCGTTGTCATATTTCTTAAGAACTTTGAAATTAATAAAATAAACTGGAAACACGATCACCCTTTATACTGATGCGAACTAAAAAAGAGTGACTCTTGCTCTTGGCTTTTAATCATCCGACGCAATACGCGGAGTACCGTTATTGCGCCCTTGACCCTGCCTTCACATCAAAGTTTACCCGTTCCCAACGGGTGCCAGTCCTGCGAACAAACCCGACACATCGACTAAAGCCATGTACTCTAGCAAATGCTTCCTTGCTGTTGCGCGGGCAGCTTCCAGTGCCGTTGGCATGGGTGCTTCAAGTTCGTTTGGCACGACTTCATCGAACAGGAATTTCAAAGCCTGATGCGCGTTGGGGCTGTCCGGCGTGGAATAGATTTCCAGCCGCGCATGATCGTTTGTGTAATCAAAATACTCGACTTGCTCGCCAAATTGGGTAATAAGCTCTGTCGTATCTGGGTTCCAGCGACAGTAAACGCCCAGTTTGCCGTCGGCGGTGACCAACCCGACAACATGCTGGGCGGCGTGCAGATAGTTGAGTTTGAGGGGGTAATATTCATCCGTCGTGAAGACCACATATTCCCGTCCCGGCGTGCTGGCATCGCGCAGACAGGACAGCAAGTCGGCCCGTCGCCCGTACAGTTTCTTCCAATCCGGGTTAGTGTACAGCCAATCGGTGTTGCCTTGATGGCCCAAAGACACTAGCATTGGCAACAGATCCACGCTAGAGAAAAGCTGTTCCCGCGTTTTCTCAATGTCGCCAGTAAACCGGCCACTGCAATCACGCACGATGAGCGGGATGTTGTAGCATTCTTCAAAGACCGTTCCGCCCTTGCCTTGCAGACCATGCGAGCTGGCATAATCGCCATGATCCGACGTGAATACCACCACCAGATTGTCTCGCAGGGCTTCGGGGATATTGTTGATGACCGTGCCGATATGGCCGTCCACATCGGTCATCAATTGGGTGTACAGATCAAGGGCGCGAGTCCAGTAATCAAAGGGCGCGACTGCGGTGTAAGCACCTTCGGCAATAGGCGTTGGCACAGTGGTAAACCCTTGCTGGTCGGGCGAGTCGGTGACACCGCCGGTCAAGTAGGAGAAAATATCCTGAAACAACAAATGCAGCTTGGGTGCCTGACCCGCCTCGACTTTTACAGTCAAATCGGCCTGCGACTGCCAATTCGCCGGCAAGGCGTATCCCAATTTTGGAGGATTGCCCATGCTTGGGGTGATGCCGTAATCGACCCTTGGCGTTTGTTGAATGTCCGCGTAGGTTTGCAGGAACGCTGCCGCTTCCGTGCCGCCCCAGAAAAACTGCTTATCATGCGGGTTGACAAAGCCGACGCTCAGGCAGAAGGGCTTGTCATTGCCGGACTCAGCTCGCAGGCGCAGCCAATTGACGGTTTGCTCGGCAATCTCGGAATCATCCCATTCATGTACTTGGGTACCCTGGGCTGTGTACAAAATCTCACCGATACCATGGCCTGGCACACCCAGGGGGTCGGGAACTGTTAACCCTTCAAAGCCATAGTCTTGAAGATAGGTGTCCAATTCTTCACGGCTGGCGGTGTTGGGGTCGGGGCAGTTGGACAAATGCCATTTGCCGACCAGAGGCGTGTCATAACCAGCCTCGCGCAGAAGTTTGCCGTAGGTCGGAAAATCCGCCGATAATTGCGGCTGGGGCTGTGCAACCGCCGTGGCGTTATCAGGATTCGCACGCGTCACCATCATATAGGTTTGATAGGCATATAGCCCGGTGACTAGGGCCGCCCGCGCTGGGGTGCAGTCTGATGCCGCCGTGTAAAAACGGCTGAACTTAACGCCGTCCTGCCACAGTGAATAGATGTTCGGCATGAACTTCTTAAGGAATTCGGCGGCATCGCTGATGCCTTCAGGAAAGCCCATCGGAAAACGCATTTCATCGACCTGGATAAACAGGATATTGGGTTTTACGCCCGCGACGGCGGTGCTGTTATTGGGTATAGCCATAATAATTTCTGGTTTTGTAGGTTATGGAAAAGTGATTTGAAGGAAATAATGCGCTGATGCCACGAATTAAATTTCCCTAGAGCTGTTCAGGGTTTGCAGCCCAGACCGAACCGTTTGAAGACTGGGCCGAGTGACAAGTGGAGGCGGCAATCATCGCGGCAAGGCGAGTCTTTTTTTTCCCAGACAGGTTGTTTAGTGAGTCTGTTTTTTCGACTCCCTACTAATAAGACGTTTCAAGGAAGAATTTTGTGAATTTTTTCTTTGAGTAGAATTATTAGGGGTGGATTTGAGAGGGCAATTGTGCCTGTTACTAAATTAATAGAGACGCTATTTTCTCTTGATGAACAATTAGAAGAAATCGGTGAATTAGTTCCAGAATCGACTTTTTATCGCTTCCTTTGCTACAAAACTCAAAAATCTTGGAGTCAAGAAGAGTGGTCACCAAGGTTTGTTATAATAGCGAAGGCTTAAACATTCGTCATGTTGTCACATCTTTACCCGCTTCAAAAATCCCTCCCTCAAAACTTTATACAGAGAAATATTGTCCGAGGGGCGAGAATTACTGTGAGCGTTAGAAGAATTTTAATCGCCATAGCCAGTTCTTGTCCTTGTCAAGATATTTTGGCGATCGCTTATTCTAGAATCCAAGCAATGCCTACTCCTGAATAAGTCGAATAGTTTTCAAAGATAACCACATAATCTTCCCAAGGGCTGCTCATTAATTTAGCCTATTTTATCAGGAGAATTTTGACTAACTAACTAGATTTTGTCTGTTGCTCCTGAAAAATTTGGCTGATTTTGTCATATCATCGCTCGGTAACTTTAACAGTTTCTCTTATTCTTTTAAATTACTGACTTTTAACTTCAAAATCAGATTTTTAATTCAATTCATGAGAAGTTCGGACTTATCTCACGACTAAAAACCATTCAATCCGAAACTATTTGCGGACAGACCAAGATCGAACTTCTCCGAGGGTAACGGGAATTAGATAACTCACATCAATGGTGAACAGATATACTTTTTTAGCTCTCAGTCCGCGATCGGGATCAAAAAATTTTAATTTTATGTCCCAACAATCGCTATTAATACGACAAAAAGGACTTTTTTCGACTTCAATGGTGTCTAATTCCATGCCTGTAGAAATTGCCTGGGAAAAACTAGAAGCCGCCTGAAAAGCATTAGTCGCCGCAAAATTCAGAGCGCGATCCTTGGCTGTTTGTCCTAAATTTTGCAGATCAAAGTAAACTCGTTTGAGAAAACTACTCAGGCTTCTTCGCATTTGAATTTCGTTTGCATCAGCCAATTCCTCAGACAATATTTGCAAGGCCGCATCTACTAAACTGTTAACTTTCCAGCCGTACATTCCTCGTATATTATTGACGGTAATAACAGGGACTTCTTGGCCTGAAAAAAGTTCGATCTTTTTATCCGTTAATTGTCCTGGAATACTTGCCCGTTCAATGAAATTATCACTGTGTTCAGGTTTTATTTGACCTGCTAACATTAATTGCAACATTTCATAAACATCGGCGGCAAATTCTCCCTTAACTTCGATCGCATAAATCGGATTCAGTTCTTGGTTAATTGTCCAGATTAAAGATTTATGTTCTGAAGAATTTTCTGCTAAATAATTCACCAATTGACGAGCATCATAGGGATTAGCTGGAACGGTTATACCATCAATTTCCACCGCAGGCATTAACTGTTTAAAACTGTCTCGTCGAGCCTCACTACCAAAATCATAGCCGATACTTCCTAACACATAAACCCGTTTGGAAGCCGCACTAGCTGTAATTGCTTGAACAGCTTGACTAGCAGTAACAGGAGCTATAGAAACATTAATAGAATGATTACTATGAATTACATCATCTACAGTCACTAATGACTTATTAATAGAATTTTCTGCTCTCTTAAGAGGACTGATAGTATTATTAGGAACATTAATTATTGAAGAAATAATTCCAGGGCTTTCAATAGTCACCAAACTTTTGCCTGTTAATAATTGATAAGCTCCTGGAATATTCAACTTACCCAATAAACAGCGTTCAGGTTCTTCTACTTCTTTGGGATCGCAGGGAATAGCACTCTTTAAAATCGCTTGACGGACTTTTTCAGCATTGGGCTTTTCGCCTCGTTGCAATTGTAAGCTCATTAATAAAGCCGAAATTCCTGTCACAATCGGAGCCGCGCAACTGGTTCCTTTTTCTCGAATCGGCTCATCGGTTCCTGGGATTGCGCCAAGAATATTTTCCCCATTAGCCATCACTCCTTTATATTGGTAGTCACCACCGTAATTACTAAATTTAAAGGGTTGACCATCATCGCGCATTGCTCCTACTGTTAAAACATCGGGTAAAATGGCAGGAATACACCAACATTCACCTTTATCATTACCGCCAGGCGCGACAATTAAAATATTACTATCATGACATTGTTTAACGGCACGGGCAAAGATATCTTGAGCCATACCCGACTGAGTGGGATGACAAGCCGCAATATGAATAATATTAACCTCTGCTTTTAAGGCTTCATTAATTGCATGGGTGAGGTTAACAAAGGAAATAAAATCATATCCAGCAAAGGAAATCGGAATATTAATCGCTGTGCAATTAGGAGCAATGCCAGGAACAGGAGAGCCATGTTGTCCGATCATTGTGCTGGCAATATGGGTGGCATGACTCGAAAAATCAATGCGCTCACGAATCCGTTCAGGGAAATCTTTAAAAAAAGCTTCACCTTCTTTTTTGGCTTCTTCTTTATCGTGGTCTGGGTCTTGCTCTTTTTTCGCCTTTTGTGCTTGATTAAAATCGGTAGATAATTTTAAGTAATGATAATACTCATCATTCAGTTCAACATCTTCGGCCCAGTAGGGTTTAAATTG